>JANNHX010000194.1:0-3901 GCA_031404615.1 Chloroflexota bacterium | reverse complement strand
GCGCCTGCCGCCCGCCGAGTGGAAGAACGTCGACCTGCGCTGGGGTCGTGGCGGCTGGGTTCGTGGCGGGACACGGGATCCGTGGACGATCCGTGCCGGTGGCCTGAGCCTCGAGTGCCGCCCGGCGGCCGGCGGCCAGCTTGGCGTCTTCCCGGAGCACGTCCAGACCTGGGCCTGGATCGACAAGGCTGTGAAGGCGTCGACCGAGAAGCTGGGCCGCCCGCCCGAGGTCCTGTCGCTGTTCGCCTACACGGGCGGCGCCTCGCTCGCCTGCGCCAAGGCCGGAGCCGGCGTGGTGCACGTGGATGCCTCGCGCCCCGCGGTGGCCTGGGCCCGTCGCAATGCCGAGCTCTCAGGCCTCGCCGAGAAGCCCATCCGCTGGCTCGTCGAGGACGCCCGGGCCTTCGTGAAGCGCGAGCGGCGCCGCGGGAACCGCTATGACGGCATCGTCCTGGACCCGCCGACGTATGGGCACGGAACCGGCGCATGGCGGATCGAGGAGCACCTCGCTCCCCTGCTCGAGGATCTCGCCGCGATCTCCGGCCCGAAGCCCGCCTTCGTGTTGCTGAGCGCCCACACGCCGGGCTACGACGGGGAGCGCCTCGGGGCGCTGGTCCGCGAGCACTTCGGGATCCCCGCGACTGGCGAGGAGATGATCGTCGTCAGCCGCGCCGGCTCCCGCCTGCCGCTCGGCTCGTGGGCCCACGGCCCCCTTCGCTGACCCCGCCGATGCCACCGCTCCCCCACCCCGAGGACCGCATCACCAGCACGAGGAACCCGCGTGTCCGCGCCGCGGCAGAGCTGCGCGAGCGGCGGGCCCGTGACGCGGCAGGGCTGACGCTCGTGGATGGTGCCCGGGAGCTGGCACGGGCGCTGGCCGGGGGCGCGCGGGTGGTGGAGGTCTTCGTCGACGCGGACCGGCTGTCCGGCGAGGGGCTGGACGCGGTGGACCGGGCGCGGGCGGCCGGGGCCGCCATCGTCCCCGTCGGCGGGCCCGTCATCGACAGGCTCGCGTACGGCGACCGCTCCGAGGGCGTCGTCGCGACCGTCGCGATCCCGGACCTGTCGCTGGCCTCGCTGCGCCTGCCGGCCGATCCGCTCGTGGTCGTGATCGAGGGCGTCGAGAAGCCCGGCAACCTGGGCGCGGTCCTCCGGAGCGCGGATGGCGCCGGGGCGGATGCCGTGATGGCCGCGGACCCGCGCACCGACCTGTTCAACCCCAACGCCATCCGTGCGTCGCTGGGCACGATCTTCACGGTGCCCGTGGCCTCGGGGTCGAGCGCCGCCGTCCGCGGGCACCTGGCCGCGGCCGGGATCCGGATCATGGCGGCGCGGGTCGACGGCTCCCTGCCCTACACCGAGGTGGATCTCACCGGACCCGTGGCGCTGGTCCTGGGCAGCGAGGCGGACGGCCTCACGGGCGCCTGGGCGGGCGTCGGCGTGACCGCCGTGAGCCTGCCGATGCTGGGCGTGGCGGACAGCCTCAACGTCTCGATAGCGTCCGCGGTGCTGCTGTACGAGGCGCGGCGCCAACGCGGGTGACTTGACCGGCCCGTCACGATGGCGGACATGCAGACATTCGACTTCGTGATCATCGGGGCCGGCCCGGCCGGCGAGGCCGCGGCGTACAAGGCCCGCTCGCTGGGCGCATCGGTCGCCATCGCCGATGAGGGGTGGTTCGGCGGGTCCTGCCCTCACATCGGCTGCCTCCCGTCCAAGGCCCTGCTCTACGCCGCAGCTCGGCACGCAGCGGGCGCCGACTACCCCTGGTCGCGCGCCTCGGACCACCGCGACTACATGGTCAACCGGCGGGCCGACGCCGACGAGCCGGACGACTCGTCACACGTGCGAGCGCTCGAGAGCGCCGGCGCGACGGTCGTCCGGGGGAGGGCGCGAATCACAGGGCACGGCGTCGTCGAGGTGACCGGCCCGGACGGGACGGTGACGGAGCTGGGCGGCCGGGACTTCGTGATCGCCGTGGGCTCCACGTCCCGCGTGCCGTCGATCCAGGGCCTGGCGGAGACGCACCCCTGGACGAACCGCGAGGCGACGCTCGCACGCGCGCTCCCGAAATCGCTGCTCGTCCTGGGCGGTGGCCCCTCGGGCTGCGAGCTGGCGCAGGTGTATGCGCGGTTCGGCGTCCCGACAACCATCGTGCAATCCGGGCCGCGACTGGCCCCGACCGAGCACCCCCGCAGCGCCGAGGCCATCCGGTTCGGGCTTGAGCGAGACGGGGTGACGGTCCGGACCGGCGTCCGCGCAGTCGCCGCGCGCGCGGGCGAAGGGACCGAGGACGCGCACGTCATCGACCTCGACGACGGCACGTCTGCGGAGGGCCACGCGATCCTGCTCGCCGTCGGGCGCGACTTCCCGGTCGCGGACCTCGGCCTCGAGCACTACGGCGTCGTCGGGACCGGGCCGGACGCGTATCGCCGGGACGGGTCCCTGCGCCTCGCGGACGGCCTCTGGGTCGCCGGCGACTGCGCCGGCCCCGAGCTCCACACGCACCAGGGCCACTACCAGGGCGAGCTCCTCGTCCGGATGGCGCTGGGCGAGGCCGTCGCCCCCGACTACCGGGCCCTGCCGCGCGCGACGTACACGGACCCTGAGGCGGGGTCGGTCGGGCTGACCCTGGACCAGGCGCTCGCGGCAGGCGTCGACGCGTTCGAGTGCGTGGCCCCCTACCCGACCAGCTCCAAGGGCTATGCGGTCGAGGCGAAGACCGGCCACGTGACGATCGTCGTCAACCGGGCCACGCGCCAGCTCGTCGGGGCGGCCATGGCCTGCCCGGACGCGTCCGCCGCGATCCACGAGTGCGTGCTGGCGATCCGCGCCCGCGTGCCGATGCAGATCCTGGCGGACACGATCCACGCGTTCCCGTCCAGCTCGCGGGTCCTCAACGGGCTCTTCGCGGAAGCGCTGGCGACGCTCGACGCCTAACCAGCGCGAGCCGGGGCCCCGCCCGCCCGGGATCAGCGCTCGAACGCGACCTCACCGTCGAGCACCACCAGGCGTGGGCGGGCGTTCCAGAGCGCCCCGTCGACCTCGACCGGCTCCGCCACGGCCGCGGCCGGGATCACGACCAGGTCCGCCCGATGCCCGGGGATGAGCCGGCCGCGGTCCGTCTCGGCGGCTGTGAGGGCGGGGTTGAGGCAGCTCGCCCTGACGGCGCTCCACAGGTCCAGCGCGTTGTGTGGCCCGAACGGCGCCATCCCGGCCGGCCACCCGGGCGAGGACCGCGTCACGGCGCACGCGAGGCCGGTCCACGGGTCGACGGGCTCCACGGGCGCGTCCGTCCCGAAGGCGACCAGCGCACCGGCCCGTTCGAGCGCCGCGAAGGCGATGGCGAAGGCGTCCGCGCGGGCGCCCCACAGCCGGCGCGCCTTCGCGGCGTCGGAGCGGAGGTGCACGGGCTGCATCGAGGCCGCCACGCCCAGCCTCGCGAACCGGGGAATGTCCGCCGCCGACACGAGCTGGGCGTGCTCGACGCGGGGCATGAGCGCCGTCCGGCCGACCGTCGGCGCGAGGACGTCCAGCGCCGCCCGGACGGCCGCGTCCCCGATCCCGTGGATCTGCGTCGTGATCCCGAGCTCCGCCGCACGCGTCGCCTGGGCCCGCAGCGCCTCAGGCTCCTCGAGCCAAACGCCGTAGCCGTCGTTGGGCGGCAGGGGCTCGCCGGGCAGGATCTCCAGGGCCTCCAGGAGCGCCGCCGTCCGTGAGCCGAGCGACCCGTCTGCGAAGGTCTTGAGCCAGCCCAGGCGGAGCCGGTCGCGCGGGTCGGGGCCCAGCGGCGCGCCGCTCCGGAGGCCGGCGGCGCCCGCCGCCTCGAGCTGCTCGGGCCGGATGCACGCATGGACGCGCATCCCGAGGGCACCCGAGGCCGCGAGCCGCCGGTACGCGG
>JANNHX010000193.1:0-5847 GCA_031404615.1 Chloroflexota bacterium | reverse complement strand
AGTCGGGCGGCGGCGGCGGCGTGTCTCCCGGGTTCCAGTCGGGCGGGTAGTCGGGCGGTGGCGGCGGCGTGTCACCCGGGTTCCAGTCGGGCGGGTAGTCGGGCGGTGGCGGCGGCGTGTCACCACCTCCCTCGCCGAGGGGTCCTCCGAGCCCGCCGCCGGCAGCAGCAGGCAGGCCGGCACCCACCCCGCGCGCCAGCACGCCCAGGCTGCCCTCGCATGCGAAGAGCCAGCTGACCACGTCGGACGGGCTGCACTCGGCGACCCCACCGTCGTCGGCGAGAACGCTGCCGACGTGGACGAACAGGGCCGCGATGCCAGTCGCGAGCACGATCCACGCGACCGAGGCAGCCGCGCCGCCAAACCGGTAGCCCAGCACGATGGCGCCGACGCCGGCTACGACGGCGAGCAGCACCGCAACGTCGGAGCCGGCCGGCAGCAGCCAGCCGACCGCGGATCCGATCGCGCACCCGAGCGCGCCGACCATCACGGCTGACGACGACGGCGCCGCGGCGAACCGGCGCGACAGCCTCCCGATGGTGACCCGGTGCAGCAGCACGGTGAGCCCAACGACGATCACCCGCAGCAGCGGAGCGGCGAGACCCAGCGCGACGAACGCGAGCACCGCGGCCACGGACGGCCCGACGAGGGCCCGGACCAGCAGCGCCACGGCCATGCCGGACAGGAGGTTGGCGAACGCCCGTCCGGACTGCGTGCCGATGTCCCCGCGCAGGCCGGCGATCATCGATCGGACGTCGTTGTGGAACCGGGCCGGACCCCCGGACAGTGCGTAGCCGACAACCATCGAGAGGGCGAACGACAGGACGAAGTAGAAGAGGGCACCTTGGATCTCGTTGCCCTCACCGGCGCCCGGGGATCCCTCCGGCGACCGGTAGCCGTCCATCCAGGCGGCGAGCACCCAGACGTTGAGCACGACCGCGAGGACGAACCAGGTGCCCGCCCACAGCAGGACCTTGCGCAGGCGCAGGCGCTTTCGTGTCGCCGCCCCCCACGCCGCAAGGGCTGCGCGGGCCTGCGCCTCGCGCGGGTCGGTCGGAACCTGCTGGGTCATGGGGGTCGCTCTGCTCGTGACGGCGGGACGCGGTGGGCGGCGCAGCGGATCATGACATGGCGACGCGCCGCGTCGCCGTCCAAGACGACCTAACAAGGGAGAACGCCTTCGCCTCGGGCGACTCTGCGTGGACGAGCAGGGTCCTCGCCGCGATGACGCGGCGGCCTCCTGGGCGCGGAGGAGTGCGTCCTTGACGAGCGCCGCCCAGCGAGGATCTCGACGGTGAACGCTGGGTGCTCATGCTCCGGGAGCGCGAGGATCTCGTCGCCGTTGCGGGCGACCGTCAGTCGCGGGCCCGCGGGGGCTTCGCGAGCAGCGTCGCGCACCGGGCGGCCCGCCTGGCCACGAGGTCCGCGAGTCGTCGCGGCATGGGTCGTCCGAGGTCCGCGATGGCGTGGCGGGCGGCGGCCGCGGCGAACGCCGCCGGCACCGTCGCGCAGAGGGTGGCAACGCGCTCGTTCAGCACATCTGCGTCGAGGCCGAGGTTCGCCGCCGCGATGGGCCACGGGTTGCGATAGTCGTAGAGCGCGTAGTCGTCGGCGATCTTCATCGCGAGGCGCATCTGGCGCTCGTTCTCGAACGGCAGCACCGACGTGATGTCGTAGAGCGGCGCGAGCGCGATCTCCGACCGGTTGAGCAGCAGCGAGTAGTTCTTCGCGTGGGCGTCCGTGCCCGCGATGATCCAGTTGAAGACCAGGGCATCGACGAAGCGGCCGACGTTTGCATCGGCGCGCGAGGCCGGCAGGACGCGCCGCAAGAGTGCCACGATCTCGATCGGGCCAGGTCCCCGTTCGGCCTGGTACTTGCGGTCGGGCGGCACCCCGAGCGCCTGGCACAGGTCCTCCTGGTGGATGCGCCGGTAGCCGCCCGGGCCGCGGCGGCGGTCGTAGCGGGTGACGACGATCGCCGACACGTCCTCGATCGCGAGGATCCGTGACTCGGCGGCCGGCAGTCCCGACACCCGCGCCGCGTCGAGGCACAGGTGCTCGACGAGATCCTGGTCCCGGAGGCCGCGGATCGGCGGCTTGACGATGTGGGTGGTCGGGATGCGGCCTGACGGGATGCCCCAGTGGCCATCCTCGAGCAGGAGCGCGGTCTTGGTCTGGCGGCCGGCCAGGCTGAACTGCCCCGTGAAGCGGCCCGCCCGCGCCTTGCCAGCCTGCCAGGCCGTGTCGTCGCGCATCATCTCGCGGATGCGCTCGGCGAGGTCGTGCTCGGTCAGCCACTCGACTGATCCGGGGTCGGCGAGCAGCGCGCCGAGGCGGCTCGGACGCACGAACTGGACGCCGCCGGCGCAGTCTTCCCCGATCGGCGTCGCGAGGAGCGAGAAGGGCTCCGTGTTGCCCACGGCGAACTCGCGTGCCCACCGGCGGAGGACGTCGGGGTTGTCGGGCAGCAGGCCCGCCAGCCAGGGCTCGATGGCGGTGTGGGTGTGCGCCCGGACGTCCAGCGGCATGGACAGCGAGAGCGGCGTCGACAACGGGCTCCTGGCGTACGCCTCGTCGTACTCGAACCGGAGCCTGCGGCCGTCGCCCCGGCTCAGGGTGCCCGCCTCGGCACCGTCAATGAGCACCCGCAGGTCGGTCATGACAACGGGGACCGGTGCTCGTCGATGATCACGTCGAGGATGCCCGCATCCTCGTCGTCGACGGCGGCCTGCCGCTCGCCGGCGAGCGCGAAGTCGATGCGGAGCACGTTGAGCAGCCGCAGCACCGTCTCGAGGTGCGCTCCCCCGTTCCCCGCCTCGAAGTCCCGCACCCAGCGGCGCGACACGCCCAGCCAGTCAGCCACCTGTGCCTGGCTCAGGCCGAGCGACTGGCGGCGACCGCGGGCGGCGGACGCGATCTGGTGGATGGTGAGGCCGGCCACGGCAGGCTCCCTAGGCTGCAACATTCTTGTCGCATGACGATGCTGAGACGTTTACGTGACATCATAGGGATGTCTCATAAGGGTGTCAATGCCTTCCTGCCCGTCCAGCCACCGTGACTCCGGGATGGCCTCCGCGCGGCTCTCGGCGCCTGTGCCTGGAGAAGCCACCCTTCGCATGCCTCGATGGCCGGTCCGGCGCACGATCGTTGGCACAGGAGGGCCTGAGCGTGAGCCACTGGGCCGCAAGTCTCGCTTGACCCGGCCAACCAGGTCGGCCTGCTGGTGGCGGCGATCGCGTTCATCGTCGTGCTCGCAACACTGCTGTGGCAGCGCAGGCAGGCCGGAACCGCCGTCTGAATCAGCGCAGCAGGGCCCAGTGGCGGTAGGCGTCGACCCACTCGGCACCGCCCGGACGCGGATCCGGCATCGGCAGCTCCAGCAGCGCGACCCTGAGCAGGTCGCGACCCCGCCGGCAGATGGCGACGATCTGGTCGTCCTCGGTGATGTCCACGGCGGTGACCGTCACGGCGACGCCCAGGATCGTGGTCATGAACGGGGTGTCGAGGTGCTCGTTGATCATCTCGAACAGGCCCGTGGACGCCTCGGAATCGTTGTAGCAGTCCACCGTCGCCTCCTCGATCAGCCGCTCGAGACGGGCGCGGGAAGGACCACGACCTGCCCCGCGCGGCGCCTGGGGGTTGACGCGTCTGGTGCGGGGCCTGCGTGATGGCACAGGGGCTGGCTCCGGCTCCGCAGCCGGCTCCGGCGGTGCCTGTGCCGGCACGTCCCCGGCCGCGATCCGGAGGGCCGCCGCGGCGATCGCCCGGTAGGCCGGCGCGAGGAGATCCTCGAGGGAGCGACCACCAACAGCCATCCCCGATGGGCCCAGCTCCCGCAGGATCGCGTCCGGCATCGCTACCGCGCGCAGCTCGACGCGCATGGACGCAGGGTCGCCGCCTGCCCAGAACCGGCTCGCCGCCTCCGCCACCGGGATCTCGTCGGCAGGGTCATCCCCATCGAGGCGGAGGGATCCGAGGAGCCTCTCCAGTGGTGCCTGGGGTGCCATGACGGCGTCCTCGATCGCACCGGGGACCGGCCCGGCACCCTGGCCCCGGAGCGCGCGGAGCTCGGCCAGGAGGCGCTCCCGCGGGCGGCCGCGCCAGGCGAAGATGAGGAACGGATCCCGGTCGAACGCCTCGGCCAGGAGGTAGTAGACGGCCGCGATGTGCTTGCAGGGGTTCTCCCAGTCGGGGCAGGAGCAGGCGGTGTGCAGGTCGTGGGCCCTGGCCGGGAAGAGCGACAGCCCGGCTGCCGCGAACGCGTCCTCGATCTCGTGCGGCATCTCGCCCGCCAGGAGCCTGGCCAGGAAGACGGCCTGGCTCGCCATCGCCTCCTCGACGCGAGTCCAGTCGGGGTCGCCGAGAACGGCCACGCCGATGGTGACGCTGTAGGGGCGCGCCCGCGAACCCTGGACGAGCGCGCTGACCTCGCCCGCCTCCACGTCCATGTCGATCACCTGGCCGCGGCGCGCGTACGCCCGGCCGCGCGCGAGCCGTGGACCCTCGTGGAACGCCTCCAGCACCTCGATGAAGCGCCGGGACCACCAGGTCTCGCCGATGGCGCCCCGCTTGCTCCTCGCCTTGAGGCCGTCCTCCACCGGGCGCGGTGGACCTGCGGGGGGATACGGGAAGTCCCAGCGGTCGAAGTCCCGGCCACGGCGCTTGAACGGCATCGTCAGCCCTCCGCCACGGCGTCGGCCGAGAGCGCGACGAGGTCGCGCAGCTCGGCGGTGGACAGCTCGGTCAGCCACGTCTCGCCGGTGCCAACGACGCGCTCCGCGAGGGCGCGCTTCGATTCGAGGAGCGCCGCGATGCGTTCCTCCAGGGTGCCGGCGCAGACAAGCTTGCGGACCTGCACGTTCCGCTGTTGGCCGATGCGGTATGCGCGGTCAGTCGCCTGGTCCTCGACAGCCGGGTTCCACCATCGGTCGACGTGGATCACGTGGTTGGCCGCGGTGAGGTTGAGACCCGTCCCCCCAGCCTTGAGGGAGAGGACCAGGATCGAGGGCCCGTCCTCGCCCTGGAAGCGTGCGACCGTCGCGTCGCGTTCGGCTTTGCGGGTCCCGCCGTGCAGATAGAGGACCTCGCGCCCGAATCGGTCGCGCAGGTGCGTTCGCAGGCGCGCCCCGAACGCGGCGAATTGGGTGAACAGCAGCGCGCGGTCACCCTCCGCGAGCACCTCTTCCAGGATCTCCTCCACGCGCTGGAGCTTGCCGGACCGCCCCGGGAGTGCCGAGTCGTCCGCGAGCATCTGGGCCGGGTGGTTGCAGACCTGCTTGAGGCGCAGCATCGTGGCCAGGATCAGCCCGCGCCGCTCGATCCCCTCGCTCGATGCGATCCGCTCCAGCATCTCGTCGACGACCGCCTGGTACAGGGTGGCCTGCTCGCGCGTGAGCGAGCAGTAGACGGTCATCTCGAGCTTCTCGGGCAGGTCGGCGATGATCGCGCGGTCGGACTTGAGGCGGCGCAGGATGAACGGTGCCGTCGCCCGGCGGAGCCGCCCGGCCGCCTCGTCATTGGCGTAGCGTTCGATGGGCACGGCGAACCGCTGGCGAAACGCGTTGGCCGATCCGAGCAGGCCCGGGTTCAGGACCTCCAGGATCGACCACAGCTCCGAGAGGCGGTTCTCCACGGGCGTGCCGGTGAGGGCGATCCGGCTGGGCGCCCCGATCCGGCGGACCGCCTGCGCCTGTCGCGCGGCGCTGTTCTTGATGTTCTGGGCCTCATCGAGGACGAGGCGGCCCCAGTCGATGGCCGAGAGCGACTCGATGTCACGGGCGACGAGCCCGTACGTCGTGATGACGAGGTCGACGTCGGTCGTCGCCGTCGCCAGGTCCTCGCCGCCGA
>JANNHX010000192.1:0-3917 GCA_031404615.1 Chloroflexota bacterium | reverse complement strand
CAGCATCAGGAACTTCTGGAACTGCCGGGTGACGGCGTTCTTCGGCTCCACGAGGACCCGCACCAGGTCATCCACGGTCAGCGGCGACAGCGTCACGATGACGGGCAGGCGCCCGATGAACTCCGGGATGAGCCCGAACTTGAGCAGATCCTCCGGCATAAGCTTCTCGAGGATCCGGCCGCGCTCCACCGGGCTCATCGCCGACTCCAACCCGAAGCCGATCGAGCGGCGGCCGACCCGCTCCTCGACGATCTTTTCCAGTCCGTCGAACGCCCCGCCACAGATGAACAGGATGTTCGTGGTGTCGATCTGGATGAAGTCCTGGTGCGGGTGCTTCCGGCCGCCCTGGGGCGGCACGTTGGCGACGGTCCCCTCGAGGATCTTGAGCAGCGCCTGCTGGACGCCTTCGCCCGAGACGTCCCGGGTGATCGACGGGTTGTCCGCCTTGCGCGCGATCTTGTCGATCTCGTCGATGTAGATGATCCCGCGCTGGGCGCGGGTGACATCGAAGTCCGCGGCCTGGATCAGGCGCAGGAGGATGTTCTCGACGTCCTCACCGACGTACCCGGCCTCGGTGAGCGAGGTCGCGTCCGCGATGCAGAATGGGACGTCCAGGATCCGGGCGAGCGTCTGGGCGAGCAGGGTCTTCCCGGAGCCCGTGGGACCGACGAGCAGGACGTTGGACTTCTGGAGCTCGACGTCGTCGACGGTGCTGCCCGCGTTGATCCGCTTGTAGTGGTTGTAGACCGCGACCGAGAGGACCTTCTTCGCCTTCTCCTGCGAGATGACGTACTGGTCCAGGTTCATCGTGATCTGGCGTGGGTTCGGGAGCTTCTGCGCGGCGGGGCGCTGCTTGGGCGCCTCCAGCATCTCCTCCTCGATGATCTCCTGGCACAGGTTGATGCACTCATCGCAGATGTAGACGCCCTGGCCGGCGATCAGCTTGCGGACCTGCTCCTGGCTCTTGCCGCAGAACGAGCAGCGATACGGGACCTTCGTCCCCTTGGAACCCGTCGTGGACACCGGCATGGCTCCCTGCCCCGCTAGCTTGCGGCCGGCCCGGGCTCGCCCGAGCGCGGATCCGTCACGGATGATCCCTCGCCGCCGGACAGGCCCGCATCGTGCGCCTGCGCGATCAGCGAGTCACCCGGCAGCGTGTAGACCGCATCGATGATGCCATAGGCCTTCGCGTCATCCGGGGACATGAACAGGTCGCGATTCGTGTCGGCGTCGACCTTCTCGAACGGCTGACCGGTGTGCTGCGCGAGGATCTCCGTGTTGCGCTTGACGAGGTATTCCCATTCGCGCATCTGGATCAGCGCGTCGGGGGCGTTGCCCCGGAACCCGCCCGAGCCCTGGTGGATCATGATCCGGCTGTTCGGGAGCGCGTAGCGCTTGCCGGGGGCGCCGGCCGACAGCAGGACCGCGGCCATCGAGGCCGCCATGCCGATGCAGATCGTGCTGACCGGGGCCCGCAGGTACTGCATCGTGTCGTAGATCGCGAGGCCGCTGTTGACGACGCCGCCGGGCGAGTTGATGTAGAGGCTGATGTCCTTCTCGGGGTCCTCGGACTCGAGAAACAGCAGCTGGGCGATGACCAGGTTCGCCAGGTGATCCTCGATGGCGTCACCGAGGAAGATGATCCGCTCGCGGAGCAGGCGCGAGTAGATGTCGTACGCGCGTTCCCCACGACTTGTGGATTCGATGACCATCGGGACGAGCATCGTGGGTCTCCCCTGCGGGTGGTCGGGCATCGCGAGGTTGCGTGGCTACTCGATGGCGTCCGGGATGGCGCCCGGGTCCGTGGCATCGATGGAGGCGTTCGCCTCGGCCTGGGGGGCGTGGATGCCCGTGGGGGCATCGTCCTCCAGGTGCGGCAGCGCCGGGTGCTCGGGGTGGGCGACGAGCCAGCGATCGACGAGGGTCTCGACGAGGCGGGTGCGCCGGAGGGTGGAGCGGATGAAGTTCTGGCCGCGCTCCGACTCGAAGTACCGGACGGTCTTCGGGTCCTTGTAGCGGGCGCGGGCCAGCTCGACCTGCTCCTCGATGTCGCGCTCGGGGATGACGATCCCCTCGGCGTCGGCGATCCTGGAGAGGACGAGGAGGACCTTGGTGCGCTGCTCGGCGCGGGGGCGGAACTCCGCGTGGAGGTCCGGCTCGGTCTGGCCGGTGGCCTTGAGGTAGGCCTCCTCGCCGATGCCCTGGCGGACGAGCTGCGAGCGGAACTCGTCGTGCATCACCTCGACCTCCTGGTCAACCAGGATGTCGGGGATCTCGATGGTCGCGTTCGCGACGGCGTAGTCGATGATCTTGTCCGTGAAGTCGTGGCGCGCCTTGTCCAGCGCATTGCGGCGGAGGCGCCCGTCGATGTCCTTCTTGAACGTCTCGAGGTCCGCGTACTCGCCCATGTTCTGGGCGAACGCGTCGTCCGCGGCCGGGAGCACCTTCTCACGGAGCTCCTTGAGGTCCACCGCGAAGTGGGCCTGCCCGCCGGCGAGCGACGCCTCGGGGTAGTCCTCGGGGAAGGTGATGTCGAACTCGGTGGACTCGCCGACCTTGAGGCCGACGAGGTTCGCCTCGAACCCGGGGATGAGGCGGTCCTCGCCGATGATCAGCGGCATCCGCTCGGACGTCCCGCCGTCGAACGCGACGCCATCCTTCGTGCCGGCGAAGCCGATGACGGCCCAGTCGCCGTTCTGCGCCGCACGGTCCTCGACGGCCGCGAGGGTCGCGTTCTGGTCGCGCAGCTCCTCGAGGACCTTGTCGACCTTCTCGGCGTTGACCTCTTCGATCTCGGGCCCGAAGTTGAACTCGGTGTAGTCGCCGAGCACCACCTCGGGGCGGACCTGCACGGTCGCCTTGAACCTGAGGGTCTTGCCCTCCTCGGCCTCGACCAGCTCGACGTCCGCGTTGGTGAGCGGGACGATGCCCTGCTCCACGATCGCGTCGCGGTAGGCGGTCTGGACCAGCTGCTCGACCGCCTCGTCCAGGACCGCCGTGGGCCCGAGGACGCGCTCGAGGATGGGCCGGGGGGCCTTGCCGGGGCGGAAGCCCGCGACGCGGGTGCGCCGGGACAGGCGTCCCGTCGCCTCGCGGATCGCGCGGTCGAGCCGCTCGGAGGGGACCTCAATCTCGAGGAGGATGGAGCTCTTGGGGGCAGGGGTGGCCGTCACATTCATTGCCCGGCGAGTATAGGGTGGGTCGGCGGTCCGGGCGGTGGGGTGGCGTCGCACGCGGTGCGGGCGGGCATCGGTCCGTGAAGCGCGGGCGCGGCGCGCCAGCCCGGATCCACCGGTCGAGCGCCGCAGATCGCCGCTCCAGGCGCGCGCAGGCCAAGGCGGCGACGAGCACGGAGCGGCGACGAGCACGGAAGCGAGCGCACCTGCATGGTGCGTGAGCGACGCGCACAGGAGCCAACGCAGGCATGGGCCGCATGGGCGCGCGAGATGCAAGCGGAGACCGGTGGATCCGGGGTTAGACTCCGGCCACGGGCGAGTGGCGAAATGGCAGACGCGCCGGCCTTAGGAGCCGGTGCCCCGTGAGGGGCGTGTCGGTTCGACCCCGACCTCGCCTACCAGGTCCCGCGGTCGAGCGACGCGCGAGCCGTCCGGCTAGCGACCGCGGCACCGCCCGATCCAGCGCCGCGACGCACCTGCGCCCGGCCCGATGCCTCGCCCGTGGTGACGCTCCTCTGCGCCACCACGCGCCCTTGCGTGCAGCACGGGCGTCATGAATCGGACCACCGCGGCGCCTCGCCCGTCTTGGCGGTCTCCCAACGTGCCCGTAACTCTCTATGAAGAAGGGCCGTTGTCAAGCCCGCCTTGGGCCGGCGCGGGCCGAGCGGTCGCGGCCCTGAGCCGTGCTCATCTCTCTATCGCCTTCTCTGGGGGAAGGACCAGGTTGGATCGGATGCTCCG
>JANNHX010000191.1:0-5600 GCA_031404615.1 Chloroflexota bacterium | reverse complement strand
CCGCGGCGGTTGGCCACAAGAGGACCAGCGTCGACCGATCGGTCACCGAGACCATTTGCAGGCTCGATTGGAGCCGGTCGCAGTTGGTCAACAAGATCGCCGGTCCGTTCATCGGCACATGCGGCGAGACCGACGGCGTAGCAGACGCCGTACCAGTAGACCGGGATCGACCCGATCTGGAACGCGAGCGGGTCCGGCAGGACGCTGATCATCGCGATCAGGGGAAGCAGGTAGGGCGCGAGCAGCGTGGGCATCGCCGGGAGTGTAGCCCGACCGCACCGCGGGGCCGTCTCGGTTATCCTCGGCCCCGATGCAGCGATCCCTCCCCGCCCGCAGGAGCGCGTGATGAGCACCGACTTCAACTGGTGGCTCCTGATCCTCGGCGTCGCCGTCGGGGCTGCCCTGGCGTGGCTGATCCTTGCCGACTCGAACCGCCGGGAGGCGGAGCTGACAGAGGAGGAGCTGACGGCCGAGGCTGGCTGGATCGCGCGGACACTGAACGTGTCCTCGCTCGAGACCGACATGGTCGAACGGGTGCTGCGCTCGCACCGCCGCTACCTTGGCTTCCCGCCGCCGGACACGTTCGTGGACCCGGCCGAGCTCAAAGCGCTCGAGCGCGAGAAGGCCGCCACGGGCGACCCCGAGGGCGCGATCTAGCGACTGCCTCAAAGCACCGGGCAGCGCGGCGCACGCTCGCCGCCAGGGACGCGTCGCACGCGCACGGTCAGGGCCGCGCGGTGATCCCCGTGTGAATGGGATCCGCGTAGCTGACGCACAGCTCACGTCGCGAACGCGCCGAATCTGCCTCGAGCCGTGCGTGTGACCCCCGGAAATGATCCACACGGGGATCGCGGCCCGGCCCCACACCGCGGCCGAGCCCGCGACCCGAGCCCGCGACCCAGGATCCGAGCTTTAGAGCCCGCCCGTCAGCTGCGGCAGGCCCGCCCCACCGCCAGCAGGCAGCAGCGACACACCGAACACCGCGTCCGGCGGCAGGCCCGCGAGGCCGTCGACCGGGCCCGCCCAAGACTGCAGGTCGCCGCCCGGGTACATCTTCCCGATCCGCTTCCGTTGGCCGTTCGCCTCGACCCAGCAGCCGTACTCCTGGCCGGGCGCCAGCTCGGCGAGGCCGCTCGCGACCATGACGAGCTCGCCCGTCGAGGGCGAGAACAGCAGCGTGCCCACGGAACCGGCGCCGGCAGGCGTGGCCGTGAGCGCGATGCGCTGCGTGTCGGGCTGGGCCTCGAGCCGCAGGGTCGCCGCGGCGGTCGCCTGGAGGACGGCGATCTCGCGGGCGGCGGCAGGATCAGGCGGGGTCGTGAGGCGGGCGGCGCCGAACCCGAGGCCCACGGCGAGCAGCAGCGCCGCCGCCAGCCCGACGAGCGCGACCCACCGGGGGCGCGACGGGCGGGCCGTAGCGATGGGGATCGCGGCAGGCATGGAAACGGGCACGGGCGCGGAGACGGCCCCACCCGAGCGGTCGCGCCCGACCGAGCGCACGAACGTGAGCGTGCGCTCGCGCAGCGCCGGGTCAGGCTGCTCCGCGACGACCTCACGGAGGATCGATGCCGTGCGCCGGATTCGCGCCATCGCCGCGACACACGCCGGGCAGCCCGCGAGATGACCGGCGACGGCCGCCGATTCCGGCGTGTCACCAGCCATCAGCCGCTCGAGCCCGTCCGGCTCGACAGCGGCGAGCTCGATCAGCTCGACTGCGTCAGCGTGGTCCATGTTCATCCTCGCGGATCAGCGCGCCGGCCCCGACCGACGCGTCGTCCACCTCGAGCAGCTCCCGCAGGCGCGCCAGCGCCCGACGGGTCCGCGTCTTCACCGTGCCCAGCGGCCAGGCCAGCCGCTCGGCGATCTCCTGTTGCGTGAGTCCCTCCCGATAGGCCAGCACGATCACCGTGCGCTCCGTCTCGGACATGGACGCGAGGGCCGTCCTGATGACGGCCCGCACCGACGCTGACTCCGCGGCCTCCTCCGGGCTGGGATCCGGCGCGGCGCCCCCCAGCACCACGGCGTCCGGGTCCAGCCGGGACAGGCCGGCATCCGCGTCGTCGGGGTCGCCGTGGCTCCCGAGCGACACGAGCGTGGGCCGGCGCCCCATGGCGCGCAGCCGGTCTACCGTCCGGTTCCGTGCGATCGATCGGAGCCACGTCCCGAGGGACGCCATCGCCGGGTTGAACAGCTCGGCCCGGTTCCAGAGTGCGAGAAACGTCTCCTGGACGACCTCCTCGGCGATCCCGCGATCGCCGGTGAGCCGGAGTGCGACGGCATGGACGCCGTCGACGTGCCGGTCGTAGAGCGCCGCGAGGGCCTCCTCCGAGCCGCTCGCTACAGCTCGGACGAGCGCAGCCTCATCGACTCCACCCGCGCGGCGCTCCACCATCTGCTACGCGCCCCCGCGCCGTCCGGTTTCGGGCGTGTCGGCGCCCTTGGGGGTGATGGGCAGCGGGCGGCCCTCGAACCCCGTCGTGAACACGACGTCAGTCTCGGTCGAGAAGACGTCCTCGGACGTCTGGATCCGGCGGACGATGGCGCCCATGTGCTCCATGTCACGGGCCCGGATCTTCAGGAGGTAGTCCGCCGCGCCCGCGATGTAGTGGCACTCCTCGATCTCGGGGATCGCCGCGAACTCCGGGGTGAGGTCCTTGCTGACGGTCCCCGGCGCCTGGGTCACCCACGTGAAGGCGAGGACGGACAGCCCCACGGCCTGGGGGTCGACGTCGGCGGCGTACCCGCGGATGACGCCGCGGGCCTCCAGCTTCTTGACCCGCTCGTGCACCGACGGGCCGGCCATGCCGAGGTCCGTGCCGAGGTCCGCGTAGGACCGCCGTCCCTGCGCCTGGAGGATGTCCAGGACACGAGCGTCGTTCTCACTAAGGGGGACGTTCTTGCTCACTGGTCCCTATTCATTAGGCGCATCAGTTGCAAAACCTATGGATCGTAGGTATCGTATCGGTTACAAGGGCTACGAATGGGGTGTCTGCCCCGCCGGATCGACCGGCGGGACCTACCGGTCCAGGACCCCAGCCCCGCTAGCGAAGGTGTACACACGTGGTGCTCGTTGCCGTGTTCACGCTCCTCGCGCTGTTCTCGATCGTCAGCATCGTGATGAGCGCCGAGGATGGCGATCGACAGAGCGATCCCCGGGACAATCCGGTCCTGTGGGGGACGCTCGGCCGCCGATAGGCGCCGCTGAAAGCCTACCCCACGAAGGCCCCGGCCCCTCGGCCGGGGCTTCTTCATGTCCGGTTCCGGCTGTCAGCCTAACGCGGGAGGGCGCCCCCTACAATCGGGTTTCCCAGCGCAGCCCCGCAGGAGCGTTCCCTTGCCCGATCCCCGCCTCCCGCTCCGACCCGTCGCCGCCCCCAGCGTGCGCCCATGGGCGGGCACGCGCCTCGCGCCCGCGGCGGACCACGTCGGCGAGCTGTGGCTGTGCGGCCCGGACTCGGTCGTGGCGACAGCTGACGGCGAGCGAATCCTCGACGCCCTCGCCGCGGATCTTGGCGAGGCGCTCGTCGGGAGCCGCGGCATGGCGCTCCTCGGGGCACGGTTCCCGCTGCTCGTCAAGCTCATCGACGCCGCGAACTGGCTCTCGCTCCAGGTCCACCCGGACGACGCGCTGGCGCGCGAGCTGTACGGTCCGGACGCCGTCGGCAAGGCGGAGGCGTGGCTGGTGCTCGAGGTGGATTCCGGTGCCGAGCTCGTGACGGGACCCGCGGATGGCCTGGACGGTGGTGCGCTCCTGGCATCGATCGAGGCGGGCACGACGTCCCACGAGCACTGCCGGCGGAGCCCCGCCACCCCCGGCCAGACGCTGATGCTGCGCACTGGCACGTTGCACGCGATCGGTGCCGGGACCTTCGTCTACGAGATCGAGCAGCCGTCCGACCTCACGTTCCGCATCTCCGACTGGGGCCGCCCGCCCGGGCGCCAGCTCCACAGGGCCGAGGCGCTCCGGGCGGTCGATCCCGCGCGGCACGCCGTCCCGGCCGGTACCGACTTCAAGCTCGACGGCGGCGCGCTCGAGGTCGCGGAGTTCTGCCTCGAGCTGCCGGACATGACCGGGTCGCCCGTCCGGCGCGAGCCCGGCGGCCGCTCCCTCGAGGTCGTCACGGCGCTCCGCGGCACGCTGCGGCTGAGCGGCGACGGCTGGGCGGAGGCCCTCGCGCCGTACGCGACGCTGGTGGTGCCGGCGTCGGCCGCCGCGTACACGATCCAGGGTGCGCCCGACGCGATCGTCGCAGTGGGCAGCATCCCCTGAGGGTCGTCAGCCCCTGGTCACCAGGTCCCGGCGGCGCGGCGCGCCAGCCGCTCCACGGAACCCGCCGGCAGGTGGGCCTCGAGGCACGTGACGCCCTCGCGCCCCACGACCGCGTCGTGGCGGGTCCCCGCGGGCAGATCGAGTCGATCGCCCACCTCGAGGTCGATCGTCACCCCGCGGTCCGGCAGCCCGAAGCGGATCGACCCCGCGGCGCAGACCAGCACCTTGTCAAAGCCGTGCTCGTGCGGCGAGAACCGGTCCAGCGGCCCGTTCGACCACGGTCCCGGGTCCAGGCCCTCCTCGCGCAGCCGCGCCGTCAGCTCGCTCACGCTCATCCCGCCACCCCCACGCCGATCACGGTGCCGACCGCGTACGTCACGGCCGCCGCCGCCGCCCCGATCGCGAGCTGCCGGAACCCGCTGAACAGCATCCCCTTGCCCGTCAGCAGGCTGACCGCAGCTCCGACGCCGAACAGCGCGATGAGGCTCAAGCCCAGGCTGAACGCGAAGGCCGCAGTCCCGCTGCCGAGGAGATACGGCAGCACCGGGATCACAGCCCCCACGGCGAAGGCGAGGAACGAGCCGATCGCAGCGCCCCACGGCGAGCCCAGCTCGTCGGGGTCGAGGCCCAGCTCCTCGCGCACGAGGGTGTCGAGCGCGGTCTGCGGGTCGCGGAACATGCGCTCGGCGATGCGGTCCGCCTCCTCGCGCGAGAATCCCTTCGCGACGTAGATCGCGGCGAGCTCGCGCTGCTCCTCCTCGGGCATGGCCTCGAGCTCCGCGCGCTCCAGCTCGATCTGGCGCTCGAACAGCTCGCGCTGGCTCTGCATCGAGATGTACTCGCCCGCGGCCATCGAGAAGGCACCCGCGAGCAGGCCCGCGACGCCGGCGAGGAGGATGAACCCGCCCTGGTCCGAGGCACCCGCGACACCCATCACCAGCGAGAGGTTGGACACGAGCCCGTCGCTGACGCCGAAGATGATCGCGCGCAGGGTCCCGGAGCGGGCGCTGCGGTGCCACGGCTCGGCGTTCGTCACGTCGTCGGCCGTGCCGGTCTCGCCGTCGCCCACGGGCGGGTGTGCCTCAGCGGTCACGATCTCCGTGGCGGTCCCGCGTCGAGAAGGGCGACCGGCCTTCGCGGCGGCGTTCGCCCCGGCGTTCGCCCCGGCAGCGCCGCTCCCCGCCTCCCCGTCCAGGCGCTTCCAGATCTCGGCGTGCTCGCGCTCGTCGGCGGCGATCGCGGCGATCTCCGGGGTCGCCTGCTGGGCGTCGTAGACCTCGACCTCGACCTCGTCGCCCTCGAGCGCCTGCACGAGGTCGGAGACGGCCCG
>JANNHX010000190.1:0-11230 GCA_031404615.1 Chloroflexota bacterium | reverse complement strand
CTGCTCGCCGGCCTCGCGAAGGCCTGACGGCCGAAGCGCCGGGTGCGCGGGATCAAGAGCCAGGAGTGAGTGGGCGCAGGCCCAGCGAGGAGCAACGATGAGCTTCACCTTGAAGGACCCGAACAGCATCGGCGTCGCGGTGCTCGGCGCCGGACGCATGGGCCGGGTCCACGTGCGCAACCTGGGGGCGATCCCGAACGCGAACGTGATCGTGGTCGCCGACCCGAACGCCGAGGCCGCCGAGGCCGGCCGCGTCCTCGCACGGGCCCGACGGGCGACGACCGACCCGCTGGACGCCATCAACGACCCCGATGTCGAGGCCGTCGTCATCAACACCCCGACGACGACCCACGCCACCTACATCGAGGCGGCCCTGCGCGCCGGCAAGGCCGTCTGGACCGAGAAGCCGATCGCCCAGGAGCTCGCCGACACCGCGAAGATCGTCGCGCTGTGGCGAGAGACCGGGCTCCCGGTCCAGGTCGGCTTCATGCGCCGGTTCGACCCGGGCTACGTGCGGGCCAAGGAGCTCATCGACTCCGGCGAGCTCGGCCGGATCGAGCAGTTCCGTGCCCTCTCCCGGGACACCAACCCGCCTCCGCTCGAGTTCCTGCTCACCTGCGGCGGCTCGTTCCTCGACATGTCCGTCCACGACCTCGACGTCGCCCGTTTCCTGGTGGGCGAGGTGGAGGAGGTCCACGCCTGGGCGTCCGTCCTGTTCGACGAGCGCTTCGCGCAGGCGGACGACTGGGACACGTCCGTGATCATGATGAAGTTCCGCAACGGGGCCCTGGGCGTCGTCGAGACGGCCCGGCACTCCAAGTGGGGCTATGACATCCGGGCCGAGGTCGCGGGTGCCGTGGGCAAGGTCGTCGTGGACGGCGAGCGCAAGACCCCCGCCACGCACTTCCGCGACGTCGCCACGGAGGGCGACCTCTACGGCGACTTCTTGGACCGCTTCGAGGTCGCCTACCGCCGCGAGCTCGAGGTCTTCTTCGAGAACCTGGGCGCCGGCAAGCCCGTGGGCCCGGGACCGGACGACGCCTACGAGACCCTGCGCCTCGCCGTCGCCTGCACCCGCAGCTGGCGCGAGAACCGGCCCGTCAAGCTGGACGAGGTCACCGCGTAGGCCCATCCGCGACCACCCGAAACGAGCCCCCGGAGGAGCGATCCGCCGGGGGCTCTTCCCTGTCCGGGTCGGGCAAGGCCGTGCGGAGCCGCCTCGCGTGGTTGCGTAAAACGCATCTTGACGCCACATCGGTTGCGGAATACGCTCCCGGACATGACGACCATCCAGTCGCTCGAGCGCGGCCTGCGCATCCTCGACGCGCTCGTCGAGGCCGATGCGGACCCCATGCGGCGGGGCCGCGGCGTGCCGCTCACCGCGCTCGCCGCAGAGCTGGACGTCCACAAGACCACCGCGCTGCGCCTCGTCGGGACGCTCGTCGCCTCGGGGTACGCGGCGCCAGCCGACGGCCACGGGTACGTCCTGGGGCCCGCGATGCGGCGCGACGCCAACCTCGCGATCGGCACCGTGCGGCTCCGTCGCGCGGCCCGCCCGTTCCTCGAGCAGCTCGTGGACCTGACGGGCGAGTGCGCCCACGCCGCGGTCGCCGACGGGGCGCGCGCGCTCGTCATCGACGATGTCGAGACGGACAACCCCCTGCGCGTCGTCCCCACGAGCGGTCGCCACGTGGCGCTCCACTCCACGTCGGCCGGCAAGTGCCTCCTCGCGTTCGGCCTGGCCGACATCCCGGTCTCGCTGCCGGGCCGGACGGAGCGGACGATCACGACGGCCGAGGGCCTCGCGGCCCATCTCGAGTCGATCCGCGCCCTCGGCTATGCGTTTGACGACGAGGAGAACGACACCCACACCCGCTGCATCTCGGCGCCGGTCCTGGGCCCGGGCGGGGCCGCAATCGGCTGCATCGGCATCGACGCGCCGAGCGTCCGGCTCACGCTCGATCGCGTCCCCGGGGCCGCCGCGCACGTGGTCGAGATCGCCCGCCGGCTCTCGCTGGCGCTCGCGACCGCGCGCTCGGCGTAGCCCACCAACCCGAGAACCGGCACGACACAGCGATCCACCACCTTCCCAGCGACACTCCTGGAGGTCACGGCGTGGCAACGATCAGGCTCACCACGGGGCAGGCGATCATCAACTACCTCGCGGTCCAGCACGTCGAGCGCGACGGCGTCGAGCACCGGTTCTTCGCGGGCCTGTGGGGGATCTTCGGGCACGGGAACATCGGCGGCGTCGCTCAGGCGATCCAGCAGGCGCAAGGTGACTTCCCGTACTACCTGACCCGCAACGAGCAGGCGATGGTCCACGCGGCCGTGGGCTACGCCAAGCTGCGCAACCGCCTTGGCGCCTTCGCGTGCCTCACCTCCATCGGCCCGGGCGCGACCAACATGGTCACCGGCGCCGCGTCGGCGACGATCAACCACGTGCCGGTGCTGCTGATGGCGGGCGATGCCTTCGCCGAGCGGGTCCAATCGCCGGTGCTCCAGCAGCTCGAGTGGCAGCACAGCCAGGACACGAGCGCGAGCGACACGTTCCGCCCCGTCGTCCGCTACTGGGACCGCATCAATCGCCCGGAGCAGGTCATCACGGCCATGCCCGAGGTCATGCGCATCCTGACCTCGCCCGCCGAGACCGGCGCCGTCTTCCTCGGCCTGCCGCAGGACATCCAGACCTACGCCTTCGACTACCCGGTCGAGATGTTCGGCAAGCGCGTCTGGGCGATCCCGCGCAACCGCCCGGACCGCGCCTCGCTGGCGACGGCAGCCGCCTGGATCCGCGAGGCAAAGCGCCCCGTGATCTTCGCCGGCGGCGGCGTCCGCTACTCCGAGGCCACCGAGGCCCTGCGCGCGTTCGCGGAGCAGACCGGGATCCCGGTCGCCGAGACGCACGCCGGCAAGGGCTCGATGCCCTACGACCACCCCCTCGCCCTGGGCGGCGCCGGCGTCTCCGGCACGCTTGCCGCGAACGTCATCGCGCCCGAGGCGGACCTCGTCATCGGCATCGGGACCCGGTTCACGGACTTCCCGACCGCGTCCAAGACCGCGTTCCAGGACCCGGCCATTCGCTTCGTCAACATCAACGTCGCCGAGTTCGACGCCTACAAGCACGCCGCCGTCCCGCTCGTGGGCGACGCCCGCGCCACCCTCGAGGAGCTGGCGGTCGCCGTGGGCGACTACTCGACCGCGCCCGAGTACCGCGCGCGCGTCGGGGAGCTCAATCGTGCCTGGGACGCCGAGGTGACACGGGTCTACGCCCACAGCGTCGGCGAGATCCTGACCCAGGGCGAGGTCATCGGCGCCGTGGAGGGGTCCACGGACCCCCGCGACGTCGTCGTCACCTCCGCCGGCAGCCTGCCCGGCGACCTTCTCAAGCTGTGGCGCTCGCGCGACCCGCTCAGCTACCAGGTCGAGTACGGCTACTCGACGATGGGCTACGAGATCGCCGGCGGCGTCGGCGCCAAGCTCGCCGCGCCGGACCGCGAGGTCTACGTCATGGTCGGCGACGGCTCGTTCCAGATGATGAGCAACGAGATCACGACGGCCGTCCAGGAGGGCCTCAAGCTCATCGTCGTCATCGTGGACAACAAGGGCTACTCGAGCGTCGGCCGCGTGTCCGAGCAGGTGGGCGCCGAGGGCTTCGGCTGCCATTACCGCTACCGCGGCCCGTCCGGGGCCTATGACGGCCCGGAGATGCAGCTGGACTTCGTCAGGATCTGCCAGGGCATGGGCGCCAGGGCCCTCGAGGTCAAGACCCTCGAGGAGCTCCGGACCGCGCTCGCGGACGCGCGCGCCGGCACGGAGACGGTGTGCATCGTGGTCCAGACAGACTGGGACGAGCGGGTCCAGGGCTACGCGAACTCGTGGTGGGAGATGGCGACGCCACAGGTCTCCGAGATGCCGGCCGTCAACGCCGCCCGCGAGGACTTCGACCGCAACAAGGGCCGCCAGCGCTACCTGATGATCCCGGGTGCCCCGTTCCAGGGCACCGGCACCGACCGGTGACGCGGAACCTCGGCCCGCTCGTCCGCCCGGCACGGGAGCCGGCCGACGACGGGGCCATCCACCGGATCACGCCCGAGAGCGCGGGCTGGACCTGGACCTCGTTCGACGCCCACCGGCTCGTCGCCGGGGACCGCGTCGAGCGCCCGGGTGACGACCGCGAGGTCCTCGTCCTGGTGCTCGAGGGGACCGCATCGGTCACCGTCGGCGGGGCCGTGTTCGGACCCGTGGGCACCCGTGCCTCGGTCTTCGAGGAGCCGCCGGCCGGCGTCGTCCTGTGCGCGCCCGGCGCGGCCGTCGAGGTCGTCGCGGCCGGCGACGTGCTCCTCGCCATCGCGGCCGCCCCGGGCGGCGACGTCCGCCGCACCGCGGTCATCGCCCCCGAGACGATCCGTGTCGAGACGCGCGGCGAGGGCCCTTCGCGGCGCACGATCAAGAACCTGCTGCCGCCCGAGGCGGAGGCGGGCCGCCTGATCGCGGTCGAGGCGTACACGCCCGGCGGCAACTGGTCCAGCTACCCGCCGCACAAGCACGACACCGAGGACCCGCCCAACGAGTCGCAGCTCGAGGAGCTGTACTTCTACCGCTTCGCGCGTCCCACGGGTTTCGCCGTCCAGCGCGTCTACACGCCGGACAGCTCGCTCGACGAGACGATGACCGCCCGGGACGGCGACGTGATCCTCGTTCCGCGCGGCTACCACGTCGTCGGCGCCGCGGCGGGCTACGACACCTGGTACCTCAACATCATGGCCGGACCGACCCGCGTCTGGCGGTTCACCGTCGACCCCGACCACGTCTGGCTCATGAACTGGGGCCCGTCCCGGCCGCGCGAGGCCACCCCCAGCACGGCGGAGACGCGATGACCACGGACACGACCCTGCTCCTCGAGGGCGTCAACCGAACCGGCACGGAGCTCTGGAACGACTCCTGCGGGCCGGACGACCTCGCGTACGCGCTCGCCAACGGGGCGACCGGGGCCACGTCCAACCCGCCGATCGTGCTGGGGATCGTGCGCGCGGAGCGAGCGACCTGGCACCGGCGTGCGCGCGAGCTCGCCGCCGGGCAGTCCACGTGGGGTGAGAGCGAGATCGCGTGGCGGATCCTCGAGGAGGTCGCCGTCCGGGGCGCGGGGTACCTGGCGCCTGTCTTCGAGGGCTCCGGCGGTCGCCACGGCCGGCTCTCCGCGCAGGTGGACCCGCGGCGCTCGCGCGACGCCGAGGGCATGCTCGCGCAGGCCGAGCGCCTCTTCTCGCTCGCCCCGAACATGCAGGTGAAGCTTCCCGTCACCACGGCCGGCCTCGTCGCGATCGAGGAGGCGACGTTCCGCGGCGTCGAGGTCAACGCGACTGCCAACTTCACCGTGGCCGGCGCGATCGCCGTCGCCGAGGCCGTGGAGCGCGGGCTGGACCGTCGGTCGGCGGCGGGGCTGGGCACGGCGCTCCACCCCGTCTGCACGCTCATGGTGGGCCGCCTCGACGACTGGGTGAAGGCCGTCGCCGAGCGCGACGACGTGCTCCTGACGCCGGGCCGTGCCGAGTGGGCCGGCGTCGCCGTCTTCAAGCGGGCGTACGCCATCTACCGCGAGCGCGGCTACCGCACGCGGCTCCTGGGCGGCGCCTTCCGCCACCACCTGGCCTGGAGCCAGCTCCTTGGCGGCGACACGATCCTGACCATCCCGCCGGCCTGGCAGCGCTCGCTCAATGCCTCGGGGCTCCCCGTCGAGTCCCGGCTCGAGGAGCCCGTGGACGCGGCGATCCTCGACGAGCTGCTCGACCGCTCGCCGGAGTTCCGCCGTGCGTACGAGCCCGCGGGCCTCGCGCCCGCCGAGCTCGAGGCGTACGGCGCCTCGCGGCGCACGATGCGCCAGTTCCTCGCCGCCTACGCCGACCTGGGGGCCGAGGTTCGCGACGCGATCCTCCCGGACCCCGACCAGAAGCCCGTCCCGGCTTGACATTCACGCAATACGCCAAGGAGCCGATCGCATGATCCGCATCGCCAACGCCCCCTGCTCGTGGGGCGTCATCGAGAACGTCGAGGGGGACACCGGCGGCTACCGGCGCGTCCTCGACGAGATGGCCGAGACCGGCTACATCGGCACGGAGCTCGGCGACTGGGGCTTCATGCCCACGGACCCTGCCGAGCTCCGCGCGGAGCTGGCCCAACGCGGCCTCGCCCTGCTCGCGTCGTTTTCCACGCCCTGGCTCCAGGACCCGGACCGCCACGCGAAGGGCGAGGAGGACGCGGTCCGAATCGCGACGCTGCTCGCCGAAGTCGGCGGCCCCGACACGATGATCGTGCTGGGCAACGACCCGTACGGCGACCCGGCTCGCGGCAGGAACGCCGGCCGGATCACGCCCGAGATGGGCCTGTCGGACGCCGGGTGGGATGTCTACGCCGCCGCCGCAAACCGGCTCGCCCGCCGCGTGCGCGACGAGGCCGGCATCCGGACCGTCGTCCACCAGCACCTGGGCACGCTCATCGAGACGGGCGCCGAGGTCCGCCGGCTCATGGCGATGACGGACCCGGACCTCCTGGGCATCTGCCTCGACACCGGGCACTGGACCTTCGGGACCGGCGAGAATCCGGTCGACGCCGTCCGCGAGCTTGGCGACCGGATCTGGCACGTGCACTTCAAGGACGCCGACCCCGCGGTCATGGCCGAATCCCGGGCCCGGGAGTGGGACGGCCTCACCTCCACCGGCCACGGCGTCTTCTGCGAGCTCGGCAAGGGCTCCGTGGACTTCCCGGGGGTCCTCGCTGCGCTCACCGAGACCGGCTACGACGGCTGGATCGTCGTGGAGCAGGACATCCTGCCCGGCATGGGCAACCCGCGGGAGAGCGCCGGGCGCAACCGCGAGTACCTCCGCGGCATCGGGCTCTGATCGGGCCTCGGAGGAGACGCAGATGAGCGAGCGGGTGCGGATCGGCATCGCGGGGACCAGCTGGTGGGCCGACGCGATGTACCTGCCGGCGATCGCCACGCACCCGCTCGCGGACCTCCGCGGCATCGCCGGGGGGTCCCGCCCGGAGCACACCCGCGAGTTTGCGGCGCGCTGGGGGATCCCCAACGCGTACGACTCGGTCGAGGCGCTGCTCGACGCAGAGCCCATCGACGCACTCCTCGTGCTCACGCCCAACAAGGCCCACCACGCGACCGCGATGGCGGCCATCGAGCGCGGGATCCACGTCCTGTGCGAGAAGCCCCTGGGCATGACCGCGCGGGAGGCGCGCGAGCTCGCCGAGACGGCGGAGCAGGCGGGCCTCACGACCATGGTCCCGTTCACGTACCGCTTCATGCCCGCGAACCGCTTCCTGAAGGAGCTCATCGACGAAGGGTGGCTCGGACAGCCGTACCACCTCAACATGCGCTACTACACGGGCTTCGGGCGGTCCGGGGACTACGCGTGGCGCTTCGACGTCGGGGAGGCCGGCTCCGGCATCTCGGGCGACCTCGGGTCGCACTGGGTGGATCTCGCCCGCTGGTTCTTCGGCGAGATCGACGCGGTCACGGCCGTGTTCAGCCACGTCGTCCCGCGCGGCCCGCGACCCGACGGTGCGCCGTTCGAGGTCGCCGAGGACACGGCGCTCATGCTCCTCGAGTTCGCCAACGGTGCGACCGGGTCTCTCCACCTGTCCTCGCTCGCCCACGAGCCGGGCCCGTTCGGCCAGCGCCACGAGATCGACCTCCACGGGAGCGGCGGCACGCTGCGCGCGATGAGCGACTGGCGGACGATCCAGCGTGTCGAGGGCTGCCCGGCGGACGAGACGGAGCCGCACGAGATGCCGATCCCGGACCGGATCTGGGACGGCGCCCGCCGGGACACGGTCCACAACACCTACCGGGATGTCTTCCGCACCCAGGAGCACATGCAACGCCGGTTCGTGAGCGCGGTCGCGGCCGGCGAGCGGGTCTCGCCCGACTTCGGCGACGGCCTGGCGGTCCAGCGCGTGCTCGAGGCCGCCGCGCGCAGCGCGCGGGAGGGCCGCCGGGTGCCCATCGCGGACATCGTGACCGACGGCGGATGAGCGGGCAGGGGATCCTTGGTGGGCACCGGACCGCTCGCCGGTGAGGCGCGCCAGCGGGAAATGGGGCATCCTTCGGACGTTGCGAAACGCGACCCGAACGGTAGCCGCAAGAGACCGGTCCAGGGGACGAAATGGGGTTGACGCGGCCTCCGGCATCGGATAGCGTTCGCAATCGATTACGCGAAGTAATCGTTTCCGCGACCTTGAGGGACAACCCGGCGCGGCGCGGTCAGCTGACGTAATCGGCCAAGCCATATTGGCGGAGGAGAAGAGGAAACATGGGTTTGAATCGAATGGGACGGCTCGTTGGCCTGATGGCCGTCGGCGCCCTCGCCCTGTCTGCCTGCGGCGGCACCACCGCTTCGCAGGCGCCCGCTTCGGCGGCTGCCAGCGGGGCTCCGGCCTCCGCTGCCCCGGTCGGTGACATCACGCTCGGCGTCGCCTTCCCGAACAGCGACACCTTCTTGGCGCGCGTCCAGGACGGCATGAAGGCCGAGGCCGCGGTCGTGGGCGTCAAGCTCAACATCACGGAGGCCAAGGACGACACCGCGGCGCAGCTGAGCCAGGTCGAGAACTTCATCTCGCAGAAGGTCTCGGCGCTCGTCGTGGTCCCGGTCGACACCAGCGCCGCGCAGCCGATGGCGGACGCCGCCAAGGCCGCAGGCATCCCGATCGTGTTCATCAACCGTAACCCGGCCATCGCCGGCGTCCCGTACGTGGGCTCTGACTCCCTGTACGCGGGCACCGTCGAGATGGAGGAGCTCGCCAAGCTCGCCGGCGGCAAGGGTGACGTCGTCATCCTGCAGGGCCAGGTCTCCAACGAGGCCGCGGTCCTCCGGACCAAGGGCTGCAATGACGTCGTCGCCAAGAACCCCGGCATGAAGGTCGTCGCGACCCAGGAGGGGACCTGGCAGCGTGACAAGGGCCAGTCCATCACCGAGAACTGGATCCAGTCCGGCATCCTCAAGGAGGGGATGGTCGTCTGCGCCAACAACGACGAGATGGCACTTGGCGCGATCATCGCGCTCAAGTCCGCCAAGCTCCTCGACTCCGTTTTCGTCGGCGGCGTCGATGCCACCTCCGAGGCCCTCGCCGCCATGCAGGCGGGCGACCTCGAGGTCACCGTGTTCCAGGATGCCAAGGGCCAGGGCAAGGGCGGCGTTGACGCGGCCCTCGACCTCGTCAATGGCAAGACCGTCCCCGACTACGTGGACATCCCCTACGTGCTCGTGACCCCTGCGAACATCAAGGACTTCCTTGGCGCGAACTAGGACTGCGTAGGCCGGCTCCGCCGGTCAGCGCGCCACCCCGAGTGGTACCGTTCGGAGGCCCGGTTCGCTGGGCCTCCGAACCTTGTATTCGGCCCCGTACCGTCGCCGCTTGGAGCCCGACGGTGCCTGAAACCGAGCGAGCAGCGTGAGGGCAGCGGATGAGTGAGGAAGTTCTCCTCCGGATGACCGGGATCTCGAAGGCGTTCCCCGGCGTCCAGGCGCTCGACGATGTCCACCTCGACGTCGAAGCCGGCACGGTGCATGCCCTGATGGGCGAGAACGGTGCGGGCAAGTCGACGCTGATGAAGGTGCTCGCGGGGATCTACCGCGAGGACGCAGGGCGCATCGAGCTCAATGGTCGCGAGGTGCGCGTCCCTGACAGCGCCACGGCGCTCGGCCTGGGGATCGCGATGATCCACCAGGAGCTCTCCCCGGTTCCCGAGATGACCGTCGCCGAGAACATCTATCTGGGGCGCGAGCCGCTGAACCGGTTCAAGCTGGTCGACAAGGGCCTGATGGCGAAGAACGCCAAGGCGGTCTTCGACCGCTGGCAGATCGACATCAACCCGCGCCGGGTGATGAAGTCGCTGAGCGTGGCCCAGATGCAGATGGTCGAGATCGCGAAGGCGATCTCGACGGATGCCCGCCTGATCATCATGGACGAACCGACCTCGGCCATCACCGAGCGCGAGGTCGCGCACCTCCACCGGATGATCCGCTCGCTGCGCGAGGGCGGCGTCGCGATCATCTACATCACGCACAAGATGGACGAGGTCTTCAAGATCGCGGACAAGGTCACGGTGTTCCGCGATGGCCGGCACGTCGCCACGCTGCCCGCCGCCGAGCTCGACCGCCAGAAGCTGATCACCCTCATGGTCGGGCGGGAGCTCACCCACCTCTTCCCCAAGGAGGACGTGGAGATCGGCGATGTGGTCATGTCGGTCCGTGGCCTCACCCGGCACGGCGTGATCAACGACATCAGCTTCGACCTCCGCCGCGGCGAGATCCTCGGGCTCGCGGGCCTGATGGGTGCCGGCCGGACGGAGGTCCTGGAGGCGATCTTCGGGGTGACGAAGCTGGACGCCGGCGAGATCGTGATGCGGGGCAAGGCCGTCAAGATCAAGTCGCCTGCCGACGCGATCGAGGCCGGGATGGGCCTGCTCACCGAGGACCGGAAGCTGACCGGCATCATGGGCGCCCTGTCCGTCCGCGACAACATGACGATCGCGAACCTCAACCGCTTCAGCCCGGGCGGCATCCTCCGCAAGCGCCTGATGGAGGTGGCCTGCCAGGGTCAGCGCCAGGCGCTCGCGATCAAGACGCCGTCGCTGGCGCAGCTCATCAAGAACCTGTCCGGTGGCAACCAGCAGAAGGTGCTGGTCTCCCGCTGGCTGCTGACGCTGCCGGACGTCCTGATGATCGATGAGCCGACGAGAGGGATCGACGTCGGCGCCAAGTCCGAGATCCACCGGCTGATGTCCGGGCTTGCCAAGGAGGGTAAGGCGATCCTGATGGTCTCGTCCGAGATGCCCGAGATGCTCGGGATGAGCGACCGCGTCCTCGTGATGGCGGGCGGCAGGATCACCGCGGAGTTCAGCCGCGCCGAAGTCACCCAGGAGAAGGTCCTCGAGGCCGCGACGCTCGTCGCGCCCGCGGCCTGAGGAGGAGACAACCGATGACTGCAGCAGCCCCGGATGTGCGCCGCGGCGTCACCCGCGATGCCTTCATGGCGTTCATCCGGAAGTATCTGATCGTCTTCATCTTCCTCGGGATGTGCGTCCTCCTGGCGGTCTTCTCCCCGAACAACTCGTTCCTGAAGCCGCAGAACCTGATCAACGTCGTCCGCCAGATCTCGGTCATCGGGCTCCTGGCGCTGGGCGTGATGCTCTGCATCATCGCCCTGGGCATCGACCTCT
>JANNHX010000189.1:0-5639 GCA_031404615.1 Chloroflexota bacterium | reverse complement strand
CCGCTCGCCTCCTCGGGACCGATGGAGAAGGCCGTCGACATCGTCGTCGCCCGCCGCTTCAAGGCCCGCGGCATGAGCTGGTTCCGGCGCGGCGTGTCGGCCCTCGTCCGGCTCCGGCTCCTGCGGCTCAACGGGACCTGGCAGCGCTACTGGTCCGAGCGCTTCGCCGCGGCCCTCCGGCCCTGGCCGTCACCCGCCTGAGGGGTCAGCACAGAAGAAGGGATGCTTCCGCGGGCAGACCGCCGGATGGTCCCGTCTGGGACCCGGTCACCAGCGACGGGATCGGCGTGCAGCCGGTCCTCCAGTACAGCCCGAGGTCGGACTTGAAGAGCAGGCCCGGTCGGCGCCACGCTGGCGCATCGATTCTCCGGACAGCGCCGCTGCCGTCGGGCGACGGTGCCATGCACCGTCCTGGATGCGGCCGGCGCCGCCCGGTTCGGCCGCAGTGGGTACCCTTGCCGCATGCCCGCTGAGTTCATCTACACGACCTACCGGCTCGGCCGGCACTATCCCCCGGACCGCACGGTCCTCGAGGACATCTCCATCTCGTTCTACCCTGGCGCCAAGATCGGCGTCATCGGGCCGAACGGTGCCGGCAAGTCCAGCCTTCTCAAGATCATGGCGGGGCTGGACGACGGGTTCGTGGGCGAGGCCCGCCTGACCCCTGGGTTCTCGGTGGGCTACCTCTCGCAGGAGCCCGGCCTCGACCAGACCAAGGACGTGAAGGGCAACGTGCTCGACGGGGTGCGCCCCGTGCAGGACCTCATCGACCAGTACAACGCCGTCATGGCCAGGTGGTCGGATCCCGATGCGGACTACGAGGCGATCGGTGCCGAACAGGCGTCGCTCGAGGACCGGATCGCCGCGGCGGACGCCTGGAACCTGGAGCGCAACGTCGACATCGCCATGGACGCGCTGCGCTGCCCGCCGGACGACGTGGACGTCACGACGCTGTCCGGTGGCGAGAAGCGCCGGGTCGCCCTGTGCCGGCTCCTGCTCCAGCACCCGGACCTGCTGCTCCTCGACGAACCGACCAACCACCTCGACGCCGAGTCCGTCGAGTGGCTCGAGCGGTTCCTCCAGGAGTACGCGGGAACGGTGGTCGCGATCACCCACGACCGGTACTTCCTCGACAATGTCGCGCAGTGGATCCTGGAGCTGGACCGCGGCCGCGGCATCCCGTTCAGCGGCAACTACACCGGCTGGCTCGAGCAGAAGCTCGCCCGCATGGCCCAGGAGAACAAGGCGGCCGACGCCCGCTCCCGCACCCTCGCCCGCGAGCTCGAGTGGGTGCGCATGTCGCCCAAGGCCCGCCAGTCGAAGGGCAAGGCCCGCCTGACCGCCTACGAGCAGCTGCTTGCCGACGCCCAGGGCGACAGGGGCAGCGCACGCGAGCTGGAGATCGCGATCCCGCCCGGCCCGCGCCTGGGCGACACGGTCATCGAGGTGCAAGAGCTGCGCAAGGGCTACGGCGAGAAGCTCCTGGTCGAGGACCTCACGTTCTCGCTGCCGCGCTCCGGGATCGTCGGGATCATCGGGCCCAATGGCGCCGGCAAGACCACGCTGTTCCGGATGATCGTCGGCCAGGAGGCGCCGGACGCGGGCGCAATCCAGGTCGGGGAGACGGTCCAGCTGAGCTACGTCGACCAGTCACGGGACTCGCTGCGTCCCGACAGGACGGTGTTCGAGGAGATCACCCAGGGCGTAGAGCTCGTCAAGGTCGGCAACCGCGAGGTCCCTGCCCGCGCCTACGTCTCGTCGTTCAACTTCCGCGGCGCGGACCAGCAGAAGGTCGTGGGCGACCTGTCGGGCGGCGAGCGCAACCGCGTCCACCTGGCGAAGCTGCTCCAGGCCGGCGGCAACGTGCTCCTGCTGGACGAGCCCACGAACGACCTGGACGTCGACACGCTGCGCGCGCTGGAGGCCGGCCTCGAGTCGTTCCCGGGCTGTGTCGTCGTCATCAGCCACGACCGGTGGTTCCTCGACCGCATCGCGACCCACATCCTCGCGTTCGAGGGAGACAGCCAGGTCCGCTGGTTCGAGGGCAACGTGTCGGACTACGAGGGGTTCCGCCACAAGGAGCTGGGCTCCGCGGCGGACCAGCCGCACCGGATCAAGTACAAGCGTCTCACCGTCTGACCGACGGCAGGGCCGTTCGTCCCTGTTCCGGAACGGGATCGGGCGGCACGCTCGCGCGATGAAGCGCCTCGCTCTCTCCCTGTTCGCGATCCTCGTCATCGTGTTCGTCGCGATCCAGCTCGTTCCGTACGGGCGCGACCACGGCAACCCGCCGGTGACCGCTGAGCCGTCCTGGGACGCCGCGGTGACCCGCGAGCTCGCCGTCCGGGCCTGTTTCGACTGTCACAGCAACGAGACCGTGTGGCCCTGGTACGCGAACGTGGCGCCGATCTCGTGGCGCATGCAGAACCACGTGGACGAAGGCCGGGAGAAGCTCAACTTCAGCGAGTGGGGGACCGGCGTTCAGGAGACCGAGGATCTGGTCAAGGTCGTCCGGGACGGCGAGATGCCGCCCTGGGACTACCTGCTGACGCACCCGGAGGCGCGGCTGTCCGACGCGGACACGCAGGCGCTGCTCGACGGCTCTTCGCGGACGTTCGGCGCCGGTGTGAGCGCCGGCGGCGCGGAAGGCGAGCAGGAGGATGGCGACGCCGACTGAGCTGTCAGCGCCTCCGGACGTCGCCGTGGGCGCCCCGCCGGGCGATCAGCCGGCGAGCGCGAGCAGCGGATCGCCCGCGTTCATCGCGAGCGAGGTGACGAGGAAGATCACGACCCCGTCGATGGGTGCCTCCTGGCGCTCCAGGACAGCCCCGAACGGGTCCTGGACCTCGCCGACGACCGTCCCGGCCGCGACGCGATCCCCGACGGTGACGCCCGGGTGCCAGTAGCCCGTCGTGGTGGCTCGCATCCAGGCCTCAGTGGGGAGCACCTCGGTGGCGTGGCGAGGCTCGTCGGGGGCATCGGCGATCACACCGGCGGCGCGGAGCCAGCGGCGCAGGCCGGCCGCATGCAACACGACGTCCTCCGCCGGCCACCGGCCCTGGCCGCCGACCTCCGCGAGGACTGCGGGGATGCCCAGCGCGGCCGCGGCGGTCGTCGTGGTCCCCGGCGACGGCCCAATGAGGAGGTACCGCAGCCCATACGCGTCTGCGAGCGCGCGTGACCGGGCGTCCACGGCGGCATCACCGGTGTCCTCGATGCCGGTGAACGAGACCAACGCCTCGTTCATGTCGCCGCAGTGCATGTCGAGGAAGGCATCCGACCCGCTGATCACGGTGTCCGTGAGCCAGCGCGCGAGCCGCTCGGTGGGGGAGCCCGCGGCGTCGCCGGGAAAGGCCCGGTTGAGGTTCCGCCCGTCGAGCGGGTTGACGTAGATCGTGCGGGTCGCGAACGCCGCCGGGCTGGCGGTCAGGACGGCGACGATGGAACCCGAGACGGCGGCCGGGTCCAGGCCGAGGACGACCTCGCGCAGCGCGGCGATGGACACGTACTCCGCGCCGTGGATGCCGGCCGTGATTGCGACTCGCGGGCCCGGACGCGCACCGTGCACGACGGCGATCGGCAGGTGGAGGACGATGCCGCCGCCAAGGTCGACGGGGGCGAGGCCGGACGCTCGCGACCCGGGGGCGGCGCCGAAGGGACCGACGACGAGGGGTGGGCGGGTGGTGTCCATCCGACAAGCGTAGCCGGATGCTCGCCCCGGGGCCGCGCGCGCTACCGTTGGGACGCGTCCATGGACACGGAGGCAGGAGGGGCTCTTGAGCGGCTCGGCGAGCATCGTCATCACGTCGGCGCTGGTCTTCTATTCGATCGGCGTCTGGAGCGAGCGCATCCAGGGTCGCCTTCGCCCGTGGCACCTCGCGTTCTTCTACCTCGGGCTCGTGTGCGACACGGTGGGCACCGGGATGATGTTCGACTTCGCCGGCGGCATGACCTTCGACGTCCACGGGATCAGCGGCCTGCTCGCGATCGTCCTGATGATGATCCACGCGGTCTGGGCCACGATCGTCCTCGTCCGCCGCGACGAGGTCTGGATCCGCAAGTTCCACCGGTTCAGCCTCATCGTCTGGGCGATCTGGCTGGTCCCGTACTTCAGCCCGATGGTCTTCGCGATGGCGATCCGTTGAGCGACGCCCTGCCATTGCCTCCGGCATCGGACCCGGCCGGATGGGCCGGAGGACTCTGGCCGGACCGCGGGCGCCGGAGCACGGTGGCGCCGTCGCCGGGACCGTCCGGGGCGGCCCGGGCTCCTGCGCGCATCGCCGCGGAGGCGCGTCATGACCACCGCTACGCAGGCGCCGTCGGGCGCGGAGGCCTTCCTGCTGCGGGCCGTGGCCATCGGCCGCGCCGGGATGCTCGCCCAGCGCGGAGGCCCGTTCGGGGCGATCGTCGTGGGGCCGGACGGACGGATCGTGGGCGAGGGCTGCAACCAGGTCACCTCGACGAACGACCCGACGGCGCACGCGGAGGTGTCCGCGATCCGGGCGGCGTGCGCGGCCCTCGGCACCTTCGTCCTCGACGGCTGCCGACTCTACACGAGCTGTGAGCCGTGCCCCATGTGCCTCGCGGCGGCCTACTGGGCCCGAGTGGACGAGATCGTCTACGGAGCGTCGCGCGAGGACGCCGCGGTTGGCGGGTTCGACGACGCGTTCATCTACGACGAGATCGGCCTGGCGCCCGGAGCGCGCAGCATCCCGATGCGCCGGGTGGCGGAGGAGCCCGCCGCGGCCCTGTTCCGGGAGTGGCTCGAGATGGAGGGCCGGACGCCCTACTGATCGAGGGCGGCCGGGAAGGTCATCCCGTGGAGCCCCGAGGCGATCTCGCGCGCATAGGCGCGGATCGCCTCCCAGTCCCGGAAGTCGCCGATCGGATGCGTCGTGAGGACCTGCGGGTCGATGGGCGCGTCCTCCGCCAGGCGGCCGCCGAACGTCCGGTGGTCCAGCGCCCCCAGGTCCCCGGTGATCTCCGCGCCGTGCTGGGTGATCGGCAGGCCGGCGCTGGCGAGGCGCGGGTCGAGCGGGCCGCTGCCCCACAGCCACAGCGGGCGCGTCCGGAGCTGATCGTGGAAGCGGGTGGCGAACCGACGGGCATCCTTCTGCCAGTGCGCCGCATAGATCGCGCTGCCGAGGATGACGGCGTCCCAGCCCTCGAGTCCTTTGACGTCGCGCGCCGGCAGGGCCGACGCATGGTGGCCCGACTCGCGCAGGACCGTGGCGATGGCCTCGGCGATCTCCGCGTTGGAGCCGAGCTTGGTGGCATAGGCGACAAGGACGCGGATGGGCATGGGCTCCCCAACAGTTCGACCGCGGGACGTCTGGAGCGAGGCGCGGCCGGTGAATCTTGCCGCATATCGCCGAACAGGGTGCGGCAGGCGCGGATACGATCTGCGCACCTTGCGCCCGACGGCATGCCGACCACCACTCCGCGCACCCCAGGGGGCTCCAGATGACCGACATCCAGCTCACCGCAAGCCAGCAGGCTCACGCATGACCGACGACATCCGGACTGCCCGGGCCAGGTTGCCCGTTGCGGTCCGACTGGCCTATGCAGCATGGGCACTAGGAGGACAACAGCAACCCCAGTACCGACACCGATCCGGGTAGGCTTCGGGGGTGGACAAG
>JANNHX010000188.1:0-7357 GCA_031404615.1 Chloroflexota bacterium | reverse complement strand
GCGGCCCTTGTTCATGACGGCGATCCGATCCGACATCGTCATCGCCTCCTCCTGGTCGTGGGTCACGTAGATGAACGTGATCCCGACCTCCTGCTGGATGCGTTTGAGCTCGACCTGCATCTGCTTCCGGAGCTTCAGGTCGAGCGCGCCGAGGGGCTCGTCGAGGAGCAGGACCGCGGGCCCGTTGATGAGCGCCCGCGCGAGTGCGACGCGCTGGGCCTGGCCGCCGGAGATCTGGGTGGGCTTGCGCCTCTCGTACCCCGGCAGCTCCACGAGCGCCAGCATGTCCGTGACGCGCTTCTTGATGTCCGCGTCCTTGACGCCGGTGCGCCGGAGCCCGAACGCGACGTTCTCGAAGATCGTGAGATGGGGGAACAGCGCGTAGTTCTGGAAGACCGTGTTGACCTGGCGCTGGTAGGGGGCGAGCCAGGTCACGTCCTTGCCCTGGAGCGTGATGAGCCCCGACGTCGGCTGCTCGAAGCCGCCGATCATGCGCAGGGTCGTGGTCTTGCCGCAGCCCGAGGGGCCGAGGAGGCTGAAGAACTCGCCGCGGTTGACCTCGAGGTCGATGTGGTCGACCGCGACCACATCGCCGTACAGCTTGGCGACCTTTTCAAGGCGAACGTCGACATCAGGCACGGGCGCAGCCAGCTCCTCCACGGCTACGGACGGGCCTCCGGGGCGCAACCCGGATCACGTGCGGACGTTACACGCGCGGCTCGTCGGCCGACGGAACGATAGGGTTGCCCGGGGACAGTGTCAAATCCACGAAGAGAGAGGTCTCGTTGCCGTGGGGGTGCGAATCTCGCACGATGGGGCCGCGCTGGGTTGCGGATTCGCAGGATCGATCGTCGGCGAGGATCCCGCCCGCCGGGCCTCTCGCCGGCCCTCGGCCGGTCCGGCCCGCCCGCCCCGCGGCGCCGCCGCGATGCCGCGGGTACGATATCGGCAGCCCGCGCGTCGTCATTCCCCGGGCTGCCCGTCCGCAGGAGCGAGTCAGCATCCCCATGAGCGTCATCACCGAGGCCAGCGTTCTCGAGGCCCTTCGCACCGTCCAGGAGCCCGAGCTCGGCGGCGATCTCGTGACCCGGAACATGATCCGCGACCTGGTCATCAACGGGACCAAGGTCGCCTTCACGGTCGAGCTCACCACCCCGGCCTGTCCCTTGAAGGACCAGATCGAGGCCGACATCCGGCGGGCCATGCTGCCCCTCGGCGTGGAGGAGCTCGGCGTCGCGTGGGGAGCCACGGTCCGGCGCGCCCAGCCGCGCTCCGCCGAGCAGCTCGTCCCGGGCGTGAAGAACATCATCGCCGTCGCCTCGGGCAAGGGCGGCGTGGGCAAGAGCACCGTGTCGGTCAACCTCGCCGTCGCCCTCGCGAAGGCGGGCGCCACGGTCGGCCTGCTCGACGCGGACATCACCGGCCCCAACATCCCCATGATGCTCGGCATCGACGGCCAGCCCACCGCGAGCGCCAACAACAAGATCATCCCGCTCGAGCGCCACGGCGTGAAGGCGATCTCGATCCAGTTCTTCGTGCCCGAGGGCCAGCCCATCGTGTGGCGCGGCCCGCTCATCGGCGGGGCGATCAGCCAGTTCCTGCGCGACGTGGAGTGGGGCGAGCTGGACTACCTCGTGGTGGACCTGCCCCCCGGCACCTCGGACGCGCAGCTCACCCTGGCACAGGCCGTGCCGATCAGCGGCACCGTCCTCGTCACGACGCCCCAGGAGGTCGCCCTTGCGGACGTCGCCAAGGCCCTCTCGATGCTGCGCCGGCTGAACGTCCCGGTCATCGGGCTCGTCGAGAACATGAGCGCGTTCGTCTGCCCGCACTGCGGTGACGTGACGGAGATCTTCGGGCGTGGCGGCGGCGAGCGGTTCGCCGAGACGCATGGGGTGGAGTTCCTGGGCAAGGTGCCGATTGACGTCACGGTCCGCCAGGGTGGCGACGCCGGCGTCCCCGCGGTCGCGCAGCGCGAGCCGGGCCCGGCCGCGGTGGCGCTCGAGGCGATCGCCGGCCTCGTGGCCGCACGCATGAGCGTGCGCAACGAGTCCGCGCAGGCGCCGATCCTGACGATCTCGTAGCCGGGGCTCGTCGGACCCCCTACGGGAGCAGCTCGAGCAGGTCGGCCGCGGCCTGATCGTCCTTGCAGTTGACGTAGTAGAACACGTCGCCGTTCGTGTACAGGAACTGGCCCGCGCCGGCACCGAGCCTCGTCGCCTGCTTGCCACCGACGCTCTCCGTCGCCGGCGTCTCGTCGGTGACGTAGCCGCGCTCCGCGAGATAGGCCATGAGCACGTCCATGCCGTTCCCGCCCTTCACGCGAACCGCGTAGACGGTCGCGCCATCGATGAACGCGAGGGCAACCTCGCCGTCCTCCGGCGTTTCGCCGACGCGGGCGATGACCTTGAGGAACACCCTCGGCGAGGCCCTCGAGACCGGGTCCAGGTCGGTGACCTTCGTCGTGACGCCATTGATCGACGTCGGGAGGAGCTCGCTCAGGGGATGTCCATCGACCGACGGACGGGGCGTCGCCGGGGCGACGGATGCGGAGCCTGCCACCGACGCGCCGGGTACGGCAAGGGAGCCGGACGGGACGTCGACCGGGGGAGCCGCGCAGGCGCTGACGAGGAGCGCCACCAGCAACGCACGGTGGAAGCGCATCGATCACCCGCTGACAGTGGGGAGCAGCGCCGCCGGGGGGCGACGGGAGGCCGGGCAGCCACAGGCCGCATCGTAACAGCGCCTGAGCCCTTGGGCGCAATGGTCGACATGGCAGGAGGACCCGTGCCGGATGGTCGGAGGACCCGTGCCGGATGGTCGGAGGTCCCGTGCCGAATGGCGGGAGGTCCCGTGCCGGCGCCACGCCCGCTGACCGGTCACTCGGCTACGATCCGCGCGTGAGCCAGACCCGACCCGCCGCCGATCCCGGTGCCATGCGCGCCGTGCTCGCGAGCGTCCCGCTGTTCAGCGACCTGTCGGAGCAGGACCTCGCACTCCTCGGCGCCAGCCTCCGCACGCGCCGCTACCGCCGGGGCGAGGTGATCTTCCACCAGGGCGACCCGGGCGACGCGCTCCACATCATCCTGTCCGGGCGGGTGAAGATCTCCAGCCCGTCCGAGACGGGCGTGGAGACCATCCTCACCACGCTGCGCCCCGGCGAGTTCTTCGGGTCGCTCGCGCTGCTCGACGGCGCGCCGCGCTCCGCGTCGGCCACCGCGGTGGAGGCGGCAGAGACGGTGATCCTGCCGCGGGACCGCTTCCGTCAGCTCGTCAACGACCGACCGGAGATCCGGGACCACGTGTTCGCCGAGCTCGCCCGCGAGCTGCGCCGCCTCACGTTCCACGTGGAGGAGCTCCACTTCCTCGACATCGCGGGGCGCCTCGCGGCGCGGCTGACGCGCTTGGCGGAGGAGCAGGGGGCGGTCGTCGGGGGTGGCGAGACAAGCCTCGAGGGGCCGATCACCCAGGGCGAGCTCGCCGCCATGGTCGGCAGCACGCGCCAGAGCGTGAACAAGCTCCTGGGCTACTTCACCGACGACGGGCTGATCCGCCAGGACCGCGACGCGATCGTGGTCGTGGATCTCGCCGGCCTGCAGCGGGCGGCGCGCCGGTAGGTCCGGCCGGGCCGCCCGAGCCCTCCCTAGCCCTGCCGCTCAGGCGCCCTTCGAGCCCGACCGCAGCGTCTCCAGCAGCACGGCCGTTCCGGCGATCGCCGCGCGGTCCGCGCCCTGGTTGCCGCGCTGGAACGCGAGCCGCTCGTCGCTGACCTCGCCCTCGGGCGTGACGATGCCGATGACGACGCAGGTGTCGCTGGTGCGCGGGATCGCCCGGATCGCAAAGCCGACGTCCGAGCCCGCGGCTTCGCGCACGGCGCGCGCGTCGGCGAGCGCGAGGGCCCCGTCGCGGTCCGGCGCCTCGCCAGCGGCCTCGTTGGCGACCTGCGCGAGGCGCACGGTCTCGAGGCCGCGCAGCAGCCCCACGAGCGCCCCGCCGGTCCCGCGCTCGGTCGTCGCGAGGGTCCAGCCCCGGGCCGCGAGCGCCTCGCCGATGGCCCCGGCCCAGGTGGTCGTGCCGCGCGCCCACACGAACCGCCCCAGGACGGCGGCGACGGTGGCCTCGGCCTCATCCGCCAGCGACTCGGCCGACCGATCGCCGGCTGCGCGCGCGCTGATCCGCACGTCCACGGCCTCGTGGCGCGCGTAGGTCGCCACGATCGGGTTGGTGGCGCGCAGGAGCGTCTCGCCCAGGACCTCCGCCACCTGTGATTCGCCGACGCCGTGGAGGCGCAGGGTCCGCACAACGAGGTCCGCACCAACACCCCGGTCCGCGAGGAGCCGGAGCACGTGGTCGGTCCACATCGGGCGCATCTCGCGCGGTGGGCCCGGGAGGGTGACGATCACCCGGCCGTCCGGGCGGTCCACCCACCAGCCCGGCGCCGTGCCGTTGGGGTTCGGAAGCGGGGTCGCGGACGGGATGACCCAGGCCTGCTTGACGTTGACCGACGGGAACGGCTGGCCGCGCCGCGCCCAGAGGCCCTTGAGCCAGTCGAGCGTCACCTCGTCAACCGCGACGTCCTCGCCGCACACGGCGGCGACGGCCTCTCGGGTCAGGTCGTCCGGTGTGGGTCCGAGGCCGCCCGTGGTCACGACGAGATCGGCGCGCGACAGCGCCGTGCGCAGCGCGTCGACGACGACGTCCAGGTCGTCGGGCAGGTCCGACACGCGCGAGACCCCGACGCCGTGCGCAACCAGCGATCGGGCGATGTCGCCGCTGTTGGTGTCGAGGGTCTCGCCGACGGTCAGTTCGGTGCCGACCGCAAGGAGCTCGGCGACGAGGATCCGGCGGGGCGCCGCGTCGGCGGCGGAGGAGGGGGCGTCGGTCATGGCCGGAGCGTACCCCGGTGGCGCGGGTGCCGCGACGTGATGCGCTGGTATCATGGCCGCGGTCCCCCGACGACTGCCCTAACCCTCCCCGGAGGACGACCGCTGGATCTCGAACTGCCCGTCAACGAACCCGTGCGGCCCGAGCCCGACCCCACGCCGGGCCCGGCAGGCACACGCCCCACGGACAGCCCGGCCGCCGGCGCCCCCGGCCCCAAGCCCAGGGACGAGCCCGCGCCCGGTTTGCGGGCGCAGATCGGGGCCACGAAGCTGGCCGCGATGGGCTTCGTCCGGGCCCACATCGCCCTCGCCAAAGCCGAGCTCGAGGACATCAAGGGCGAGGTCGGCCGTGCCGCCGCGCTGGGCGGGATGGCGATCGCCGTCGTCATCCTTGCGTTGCTGCTGCTCGCCATCGGCGGGATCCTGTTCACGGGCGAGTGGATCTTCGGATCCATCGGCTGGGGCGTGCTGCTCGGCGTCGAGCTGCTGCTCGCGGTTGCGGTGGCGGCGGTGCTCGTCGCGCTGCGCGTGCCGGGCCTGGGCAAGGATGTGGTGATCGCCTTCCTGCTGGGCCTCGTCGTGGCCCTGGTCCTGGGGCTGAACCTCCCGAACCTGCTGTTCACGTCGATCGGTGACGCGCTCAACCTGGGCGTCGACCCCGCCGTACGGCCGCTCCTTGTGGGCGTTGTGGTCCTGGCGATCCTGGGGGCCATCGTGGGCCTCGGCATGGGCATCCGCGCGGGCGGGGGTGTCGGCGGCTTCGTCGGCGGACTCGTCGTCGGGGCGGTGGCTGGCGCGCTGTTCGGCGCCTTCCTGTCCATCACGTTCGGGCCGCGCGTCGGGGCCGCTCTCGGCTTTGCCGTGTTCTACCTCGCCTGGCCGATCCTCATGGGCCTGCGCACGCAGCGCCAGGGCATCGACGTTGAGGCACTCAAGGCACGCTTCTATCCGGGCACCAGCATCGAGACCACGAAGGAGAGCATCGAGTGGGTGAAGGCACGCTTCCCGGGCGGCCCGCGGTAGAGGCGGCCCTCGAGGCCGTGCTGGCGTCGCGGGCGAGCCTGGACGATGAGATCGTCCGGCTCGAGGCTTCGGCGCGCGCCGCCGTGGACATCAAGGCGAAGATCAAGCGCAACCCGGTGAAGTCGGCGGGCGTCGCGGCGGGCGTCGGATTCCTCGCGATCGGCGGGCCGAAGCGGCTGTTCCGGCGCGCCAGGCGGGCGGTCGTCGGGCCGGAGGAGCCGCTGCCAACGTCGCTGCTGCCCACGAAGGTCGACGCGGCCCTGCGCAAGCTGGGGACCGACGGCGACAAGGTCCGCGGCACCATCGAACGGGACTTCGCCGCCTACCTCGATGAGCACGCGAAGGAGCGCAAGTCGCGCGACATCATGGCCGTGCTGCTGTCGCTCGTGGTGGGCGCCGGGCGAGGCTTTGCCCTCCGTGGTGGCCGCCAGCTCGCCGACCAGTTCCTGGCGACCGACGGCAAGGCCTTCCGGGAGCAGATGGACAAGGTCCGCGCCGCCCGCGGCAAGCGCCCCGGAGGCGACACGCCCGCCTGAGCCCGGATCCACCGATCTCCGCTTGCATCTCGCGCGCCCATGCGATCCTCGGGCCGAGGGCCCGCGGGAGCTTCACCTCGGCCCTCGGAGGGTGTGGTGCGCGTCACTCACGCACCATGCAGGTGCGCTCGGTTCCGTGCTCGTCGCCGCATTGGCCAGAGCGCGCCTGGAGCGGTGATCTGCGACGCTCGACCGGTGGATCCGGGCTTGGCCGTCGGGGAGGGGTCATGGCGTTCCGCGACTGGCTGCGCACGCTGTTCACCGGCGCCGGTGGGGTTGACGGCGAGCCCATGCCCAGGCGGCACGAGCGGCGCGAGGCCGCCCGGCGCCGCCACCGCGTCAACGATGAGCCCCTCTGGCCCAGGGAGGAGCGGCACGAGAACCCCGACGAGGGCCGCGAGATCCAGGACATCGCGCCGGGCATCTAAGGTGCAGGTGCGTCGCGGCGCTCGATCGGGCGCCGCCGCGGTCGCTAGGAGCCCGGTCGGCCGGCTCGGCCCCGAAACTCACCGCGTGCATCAACTCGGGCCCGTCGCCCCAAGCAGGACCCGCGAGTCGCCACTCTCGGGCGTCTCGCCGCCAGCGACGGAGCCGATTTGAAGCAGCACGTGAGTTTCCGGCACGTTGGGAGACCGCGGAGACCGCCAAGACGGGCGAGCGGCCGCGGTGGTCCGATTCATGACGCCCGTGCTGCACGCAAGGGCGCGTGGTGGCACACAGCAGCGTCACCGCGGGCGAGGCAACGGGCCGGGCGCAGGTGTGTCAATGGCGCTGGATCGGGCGGTGCCGCGGTCGTTAGCCGGACGGCTCGCGCGTCGCTCGACCGCGGGACCTGGTAGGCGAGGTCGGGGTCGAACCGACACGCCCCTCACGGGGCACCGGCTCCTAAGGCCGGCGCGTCTGCCATTTCGCCAC
>JANNHX010000187.1:0-5326 GCA_031404615.1 Chloroflexota bacterium | reverse complement strand
AGAACCTCGCCGAGCTCGCCCGCACGATCGTGACGTTTGAGGGCAAGGCCGAGACGCTCGCGATCAACCTCCACCAGAACGCCACGGACGTGACGGTCATGACCGACCAGATCCGCCAGCTCAAGACCCAGGTCAACGAGCTCGCGTCGCGCATCACGGGCTTCGACCGGATCGGCGAGATGGTCGCGCTGATGCTGGGCGGAATCGTGCTCGCGGCACTGCTCACGGCGTGGGTCGGGATCGCGGGCGGGTTCTGCGCCTGGGTCGGCTGGAAGCTCCGCCGGATCGGGGCCGCCGACGAATCGACGGCCGCGGGCGCGAGCGGCGGGTCAGCCGCCGGCTGAGGCAGGACCCCCGCGTGAGGCAGGACCTCCGGCCGAGGATGGATCCCCGGCCGATCCGCCGAGGCGGGCCTCGAGGGAGGCGACCGTGACCACCGTCCCGTCCAGGGCGGGGAGCAGGACCTCGTCCACCAGCCGCCGCGAGGCGCCGCCCGCCGGGACGTCGAACGAGGCCCGGGCGAAGGCCCTGACGCGGGCGAGATCGAAGGCGTCGGCGCGGATCAGCGCGGCGAGCTCCTCGGTCGTGTCGACGATCGGCCCGGGAGCCTCGCGCCGAAAGTCGAAGTAGAAGCCGCGCTCCTCGTCGTAGGCGCCATCGTCCGGGGCCAGGAACGCGATTGGGCGACCCAGCAGCGCAAACTCGTAGATGACGCTCGAGTAGTCGGTGACCAGCACGTCCGCCACGAGCATCAGCTCGTTGACGTCCGGGTCGCCCGAGGCGTCGATCGCGAACGCGGCGAGCTCCGGCGGGACGCGCAGCGCGTTGCGCACGAACGGGTGAAGCTTGAGCACAAGGACGTGCGCCTCGCCGAGCACCCGGTGCATGACCTCGAGGTCCATGAGGTCCGCGTAGCGCGCCTTGCCGACGCTCTCGCCGCGGAACGTGGGCGCGTACAGGATCACGCGCTTGCCGGCCGGGATCGGGTAGGTCGAGCGGACACGGGCCTCGGCGCGGGCCCGGCGCTCCGGGTCGCCGAAGAGGTCCGTGCGCGGGACGCCGATGCGCGACGTGAAGATGGGGCCCGGCTGCCCGAAGGCCTCCGCGTAGTGGGGCGCGATCGACATCGACGAGACCAGCGCCAGGCTGTAGTTCGAGTGGATCGCGACCGACCGCACGAGGTCCTCGTCCGCCCCGAAGCCCTTGCCGACGACGCTGTAGCCGAACTTCTTGAAGGCACCGGCCGCGTGCCAGACCTGGACCCGGGTCGTGCCCGGGCGCGGCGTGACGACGTACATCGGGAAGAAGTAGTCGTCCACGACGACGACCCGCGATGCCGCGAGGTGGTAACCGGCCAGGACCGTGCTCCAGACCGGCGCCAGGCGGGCCAGCCCGCCGCCACGGCGCAGGGTGAGACGCACGATCTCCGGGACCGGCCGTCGGGCGCGGAGCTCCTCGTCGATGAACCGCAGGTTGCCGGTCAGGACCAGGGTGTGCGTCGTGGCCAGGACGATCCTCGGGCGCGGCGCGCGGAGCTGCCCGGCGGCGAATCCGATGCGCACCAGCAGCGTGCGCAGGATGCGGCGCGGAGCGTTCATCGGCCGGGGTGACGGAGCATGCGCCGATGGTATCGGGAGCCCGCGCACGCGGCGCGGGGGCTACCCTGTCCGGCATGCAGATCCACGCCATCATCCTCGCGGGCGGTGACGGGAATCGGTTCGGCGGCGAGCTGCCCAAGCAGTTCGTCCGGCTGGCCGGCGAGCCCATCCTGCTCCGGACCCTCCGCCGCCTGCACGGCGCACGGATCGGCCGCCTGGTGGTGGTGGCGCACCCGCGCTGGATCGAGGAGACGCGCCGGCTGTTGGCCGATGCGGGTCTCCCCACGTCGATGAACGTGATCGTCGTCGCGGGCGGGGCGACGCGGAACGAGAGCACGCGCAATGGCCTCGCGGCGCTCGGCGGTGCCGACGACGACGTCGTCCTCGTCCACGACGCGGTCCGGCCGCTCCTCCCGCTCGAGGTCATCCAGCGCGCGATCGAGCCCATCATCTCGGGTCGTGCGGAGGCGACGGACACCGTCATCCCGTCCGCCGACACCCTCGTCATCGTCGAGGGCGAGGACGTCGCCGAGATCCCGGACCGCAGCCGGTACCGCCGCGGCCAGACGCCCCAGACCTTCCGGGTCGGAGTCCTCGAGAAGGCCTATGCCGCGGCCGAGGCGGCGGGCGACCTGTCCGCGACCGACGACTGCAGCCTCGTCCTGCGCTACGTGCCCGAGGCGCGGATGCTCGCCGTGGCGGGCGACGAGATCAACATGAAGATCACGACCCGGATCGACATGGTGATGGCGGACCGGATGCTCCAGATGGCGGTCCTCGTACCCGGCCCGGAGCCCACCCCGACAGCGACGCTGACAGGCGCCCGGCTCCTGGTCATCGGCGGCACCAATGGCATCGGCAAGGCCATCGCGGAGGCTGCCGGGGACCAGGGCGCGACGGCCGAGATCGCCGGGTCGTCCACCGGGCTCGACGTGCGCGACTACGCCTCGATCGAGGCACTGGCCCGCGAGGCGGCCGCGCGCATGGGCGGTCTGGACCACGTCGTGTGCACGGCCGGGCTCCTGCGGATCGGGCCGCTGGCCGAGACGGATCCGGCGTCGTTCGCGGAGGTCATCGACGTCAACCTCACCGGGAGCCTCAACGTGGCCCGCGCCGCGTACCCGTTCCTGCGCGAGAGCCGCGGCTCCATCACGTTCTTCGCCTCGAGCTCGTTCACGCGCGGCAGGCCGGACTACGTCGCCTACTCCGCGAGCAAGGCCGCCGTGGTCAACATGACCCAGGGCCTCGCGGACGAGTGGGCGCCCGACGGCATCCGTGTCAACGCCGTGAGCCCGGAGCGCACGGACACCCCGATGCGCCGGGTCGCGTTCCCCGACGAGGACCGGACCGGCATGCTCGGCGCGACCGACGTGGCGCTGGCCACGCTCCGCCTGCTGCGGTCCGACCTGACGGGCCAGGTCGTGGACGTCAAGCGCCACGACGTCGCCGGGGCTGGGTGAGCACCCTCGAGTACCGGCTCGCGAGCGTCCTGCTGCGGCTGCTCGGCGCCATCTTCAACCTGCTGCCCGGCCACCCGGACCGGATCGTCCTCGCGACGGCGCGCCTGCCGGTCCTCGAGGGCAACCTGCTCGCGATCCACGACGCCATCCGCCGCAGGCGCCCGGGTGGCGACCTCGTCCTGCTGCTGGAGCCATACGGGTACGGCCTGGGCTCCAAGGTCCGCTACCTGCTCCGGATGATCCGCGGCACCTACCACGTCCGGACGGCCGGGCTCGTCGTCGTGGACAACGCGTACCTGCCCGTCCACGTGGCGCCGCACCCGGCGCGCACGACCGTCGTCCAGGTCTGGCACGCGGCCGGGGCGCTGAAGCGGTTCGGCATGGACACGCTCGTGCGACCTGCGGAGCCCGAGCGCACGTTCCTCCACCTCGGCTACGACTTCGTGGTCGCCTCCGGCGAGGAGAGCCGCGTCCCATGGTCGCGCGCCATGCGCACGCCGGTGGACCGCGTGCTGGCGCTCGGCACGCCACGGACGGACGTGCTCCACGACCCGGCCGCCCTCGCGGCGGCCCGGGAGCGGGTCCTCGCGGCGCACCCGGCGCTTGCCGGCCGACGAGTCGTGCTGTGGGCCCCGACGTTCCGCGGCCGGGGCCGCGACCGGACGGGCGCCCTGGGCCTCGACGGCGAGCGACTGCGCGCGCTCCTCCCGGCCGACCACGTGCTCGCGATCAAGACGCACCCCAACATCGACCCGTCGGTCCAGCCCACGGCCGGGTTCGACGTCATCGCGCAGCGAGACGATGACCTCAACGACTGGCTGGCGGCGGCGGATGTGCTCCTCACGGACTACTCGTCCTCGATCTTCGAGTGGGCGCTGCTCCGGCGGCCGCTGGTCCTCGTGGTGGACGACCTCGAGGCGTACGAGGCGGACCCCGGGCTCTACCTCGACTACCGCACGGACATGGTCGGCGCGCAGGTCCGCGACACGGACGCCGCGGCCGCCGCCATCCTCGGGACGGGCGTCGACGAGTCCGCCTGGGACACGTTCATCGCGCGCCACATGGGGGCGTGCGACGGGGACGCCGCTGACCGCGTGGCGGAGCGATTCGTGCGCTGACTCCCCGCGCCGCGCGCCGCGGCGGGCTCCCGTGCCGGGGAGCGCTCGGGCACACTCTGCCCATGGCTACCAAGATCATCCTCGACGTCGACACCGGTACCGACGACGCGGTCGCCCTCATGACCGCGGCCCTCTCCCCCGACATCGACCTCGTGGGGGCGACGGTCGTGAACGGCAACACCGTCCTCGACTCGTGCGTGGAGAACACGCTCCGGGTCTTCGAGTGGATCGGGATGCCCGAGGTCCCGGTGTACCGCGGGATGTCGCGGCCCCTGGCCCGCCCGCAGGCCCAGCAGATGAACCCGGCGAGCCGCATCCACGGCGACACGCTCGACCTCCCCGAGGCCACCATCAGGGCGCAGCCCGGGCACGCCGTCGACTGGCTGATCGACACCTACCTCGCGTCCGACGGCGACATCACGCTCGTCCCGGTGGGGCCGCTCACGAACATCGCGACCGCGATCCAGAAGGAGCCGCGGATCCTCGAGAGGATCCCCGAGATCGTGATCATGGGCGGCGCCCACGACCATGGGAACTCCACCGCCTCGGCCGAGTTCAACATCTGGCTGGATCCCGAGGCGGCGCGGATCGTCGTCAACTGCGGCCGGCCGATCAGGATGGTGCCGCTCGACGCCACGCACCGCGCGCTCGTGTCGCTCGAGGACGCGCAGCGCCTGCGCGCGCTGGGCACGCCCGCGGGCGAAGCCGCGTACCGGTTCATCAGCAAGCGCATCGAGGGCTACGACGCGACCCAGCCGATGCACCGCGCCGGTGCCGCGCCCGTCCACGACGCCCTGGCGGTCTGCGCCGTCATCGACCCGAGCGTCATCACGACCCATTTCATCCCCGTGGACGTGGAGACCGCAGGATCCCTCTCCGACGGGCGCACGGTCTGCGACTTCCGGTTCCGGAGCCGCAGGCCCGCCAACGTGCACTTCGCGATGGACGCGGACGAGCCGAGGTTCGTCGCGATGCTCACCGACATCCTCGGCCGGATGGCGTAGGGGGAGGGGGCGCATGGCGGTCCTGCCGATCCTCCAGCTCGGGGCCCCCGAGCTCCGGCGCACGGCGGTCGAGGTGACCCGCTTCGACCGGGCGCTCGGCCGGCTCATCGACGACATGATCGAGACCATGAGGGCGGCCCCCGGCG
>JANNHX010000186.1:0-5522 GCA_031404615.1 Chloroflexota bacterium | reverse complement strand
CCGCCGGCGCGGCCGCGCGGACCATCCGCAACCGCTACGCCACGATCCACTCGCTCTGCCGGGACGCCGCGGTCAGGGGCCTGATCCCCCAGAGCCCGGCGATCCTGAGCCGCCCCGCCCACCTGCCCGCCATCGAGGACGTGGACCCCGAGTGGCGCTCCGGCGCCGTGCTCGCGCGCGCCGAGTGGGAGCTCCTGCTGGCGGTCGGCGCTCCGCCGGACTCGGTGGTGGCGTGGGGAATCCTGGGCCTGGCCGGGCTCCGCCACGGCGAGTTGGCCGCGCTCCGCTGGCGCCACTACGACGCCGAGCGCCAGCCCCTCGGCAGCCTGCTGGTGGCGCGCTCCAACGCCAAGGGGCGCACCAAGACCGGCAAGCCGCGCCAGGTGCCCGTCCTGCCCGTCCTGGCCGCCCGCCTGGCCTCCTGGCGCCTCACCGGGTGGGCGCGCCAGCACGGCCGCGCGCCGGGCCAGGACGACCTCCTGCTGCCCCACCCGCCCGGGCGCGGCGCGGCCGCCGGCGGCCTGCGGACCAAAGGGCTCGACCTGCGCCGCCTCCACGCCGCCCTGAAGGCGCTCGGTCTGCGGCCGCGCCGGACCCACGACCTCCGGCGCACCTGGGTCTCCCTCTGCCTCTCCGACGGCGCGGACCGCGCCACGCTGCAGTGGGCCAGCCACGGCCGGCCCGGCGACGTGGTCGGGGCCTACACCGAGATCGAGTGGGAGAGGCTCTGCGCCGAGGTCGGGAAGCTGCGCGTCCCCGCGGCGCCGCGAGGCGCGGTGGTGCGGCTCCCGAGGCGCCGCGGACCCTGAGTCGCACCGCGAGCACGGCTGCTCGCGCCCTGGGTCCACGGAGGACCGCCGGGCGCCCAGCGCGAGGCGCTCGCCGCAGAACCAGGGACGTTTTCGGACGCCGGTGTCCCCCGGATGGGCCTCGGTTCTGGGTTCGAGTCCCAGGCGCCTCACTTCGCAGCAGCCGAAATACGCTGTAATTTCAGCCGCTCCGTAATCCCGGCCGGGTCGCGCTAGCACGGCGCGAGCAAGACCACGCGACCCTTCAGGGACCAAACCGGCTAGTTGACGTAACGCGGCGTGCCCCGGAATTGCCTCCCGGGTTCGATTCCCGGCGCCTCCACTTGAAACCGCCCGTAGTCAGGGCGGTTTTCTTGTTCGTCAGCACGATTCAGCACGAAGTCCTGCCCGCTGTCGCGGCGAGCGGACTTGGTTTCACTGTCAGACCGGCATGCTGACCTAAGGCCCATGACCAAGATCCGCGCCCTCCTGGCGCGGCGCGAGCAGCTCCTGGTGGGCCGAGGAGCGCGCCGCTTTGGCGGCATCCCCGGCCGGCGCGCCGTGGCCGATTAGGCGCCAAGGGACGCAGCCTGCCGGGCGATATCCGCCACATTGAGGATCATGTCCCCGACGCCGTGCCAGGTCTCGAAGCTTTCCGGGGTCACCACGACCCCGGCGTGCTGGATCACGAACCCGATGAGCTCGCCTGCGAGTCCAGCCGAGGACCGGGCGGCCTTCGTGATGTCGGAGTACGATGCCGCTCCGATGACGAAGCCGTGGATTGCATCCGTGCGCGTCCTGTTGAAGAGCAGGAGCCTGTCGTAGAGGTTCTTTTCCAGACCTGCCTCGTGAAAGCACTGTTCAAGCAGTCGGCCCGTCTCCCTCTGCCGCTTCACGTCGGGAGCCCTGTTCACCAGCAGGATGCGCAACCAGAAGTCGATGACCTGCAGGCGAAGGGAAATGGCCTCGAGGTCGCACCCTGCGGCTTCCGCGAATCGGATGCGGCTGGCCACTTCGGCGTAGTTCGTCGAGTGGGCAATGATGTCGCCGTCGACGCCGGTGCCCCCTCCCGAGAAGAACTTGAAGGTACCAGGAGGGAAGTCGCGGAGGGCCTTTCGGATGTCGTCTGCACTCATTGCGCGCTCGGGCCTACCTAGATCGGCGGCACCAGGAAGCGGAGGACGGCGTCGGTGATGGCTCGCCCGCCAGTAAGGGGGTCAGGATGGATGCCGTCGGCGCTGAACCAGGGCCTCGACGAGCCCGCCGCATAGTCCGCTGGGTTGTCACCGAAGACGTACTGGAGATCGAGGTACGCACAGTCATTCGCCACCGCGAGCTCGTAGAGCGCATCCGCGTAAGTGCTCATGGGCCAGGCGTTGCCAGCGAGATTTTCGGCCGGCGCGATCAGGAGAATGTCGGCGGCCGGTACGGCGGTGCGCACCCTGGTGATGAGCTCCTGAATGTAGCCCTTGAATGCTACCGCGTCGTACTGGAACTGGTCGTTCGTCCCGAGCAGGATAGTCACGAGGCGCGGATCGAGCGCAGCGAGTCCGTCCCGCCATCCCGCTGCTGGGACCCGCGACCAATGGAGCGCCGAACTGCCCGTCCCGGCGATCTTGTGCCAGCGCACGCCCCTCGCCGCCTTCTGTACGTCGGCCCCCAGGAGAGTGACCGTTCCCGATACGACCTCGACCTCCAGAGTCCACGCTGCGGCCGGGAGGCCCGCGAGAGGCGAGACCAGGAGGCCGCTGCCGGTTACGCTGAGTTCTGTCCAGGCCCCGCCATTCCAACGATAGCGGACCAGCCCATCGGCCGTGCCGACCGCGAACAGCTTCACGGCCGAGCAGCCCGCGGGCCCGTTGGACACGAGGACTCCGGTACCAGGGACCGCACTGGTCAGCGACGCGATATCTGGCGACGCCGAGGCATTGTAGCCGGAGTAGTTCCAGTCTGAGGCATTCAGGAAGGAGGGAGCACACGTCGGGTTGGCGACATTGCCATTCACGTATTGGCCGCCAGGGCCGCCGAAGCCAAAACCGGTCCACCCCGGCCCTGCATCGCCGTAGGCGGCCTTAAGCCCTTGGGCGGTCGGCCCGCACCATCGCCCGGCGTAGTGAGTCCACGAGTCGCCGATAGATGCGATGACGAGTTGAGTGTTGTCGCCGAACGTCAGGGCGCGCAGGCGTTCCCGCGTCTCACGAAGGGTCCACTCTCCGTAGGTGTAGCGGTCGACGGCAGGCGCGGGCCCCGACGGACCCACGGCACCAGTAGCCCCTGGCGCTCCCGGAGGACCCGCACAGCCAGCCAAGAGTAGCAGCGACGTGACCAGGCGCGTTAGCACCCCACGTGCGTCTCGAAAACCCGTCATCAGCTCCCCCAATTGCCAAAGTGGCTAGGAGCCTACCATCGCAGTCGGTCCAGCGGTAGACGGAAGGTTCTAGCTGAACGTACCCGCCGCGGCGACGCGGTTGTAGTCCGCGTCGAGGACCGTCTGCGGGTCTCGGCCCGAGGTGACCAGGTTCTCGATGAAGGCCCGGTAGAGCTTCCACTTCGTGGCGGTGCCGACCGCCGAGGAGTTGGGCCAGAAGTTCGATCCGATGCCGGCCTGGCCCTTCTTCGTCGAGAAGTTCTGGGTGTTGTTCACCCCCACGGCGCCCGTGGTGAGCCGGGTCCCGGCCGGCGTGCGGAGCCTGCCGCCCTGGCCCGAGGCGTTGCGCCAGTACGCCAGCTGGGCGAACCCGCCGTAGTCCGCCACCTGCATGGTCGGGGTTGTGACGTTCTCCATCGTCCCGGCGGCCACCTGCCGTCGGAAGCTCAGGCCGCCGCCGCTCGCCGCCGCCAGCGCGATGAGGTCAGGACCCGAGGTGTACGGCGTCTCCCCGCCGAAGAAGGGGCAGACCCCGCCGCCAGAGTTCCAGTCCGCCTGCGACGGCAGCTTCACGTAGAGGCAGACCATGTAGTACTGGTTGGCGCTGCCCCAGATATCCGCCAGGACCGAGGCCGGGATCTCCAGGTAGGTCATGCTCCCCAGGTTGGCCAGCGGGGTGAAGTCCACCCCGTTGCCCGAGAAGGTCGGCGCCCGCGCCGCCCGGACCGCGCCGTTGGCGTGGTCCGACATGTCCACGATGGCGGCCCCGTCCAGCGGCGCCGTGGAGCCGCCGGCGCCGGAGAAGGAGTAGAGCTTGGAGAAGTCGGCCAGGAACGTCACGCCCCCGCCGTCCCCCTCCAGGAGCTTGTCCCGCCTGAGAATGCCGAGGGACGTGTCGGTGAATGCTTCGTTGAGTCGGACGATAAGCATGACTGGCTCCTAGAGCGAGGTGATGACTCGGAGGATGGCGTCGGCGATGACCCGTCCGCCGGTCTGCGGGTCCGGGTGGATGGTGTCCGAGGAAAACCACGGGCGCGTCGAACCGAAGGCGTAGTCGGCGGCGGCGTCGCCGAAGACGTGCTGGAGGTTCAGAGCGGCGCAGCGGTTGGCCACGGCGAGCTCGAACATGGCCGCCTGATACTCGGCCATGGGGGCCGTCTTGACGCTCACCGACTGGTTCTCGCAGGGCGCCAACAGCAGAATGTCGGTGCTCGGCAGTGCCGCCCGGATGCGGTCGATCATCGTCTGGAGCCCAGCCTTGTAGGTGGCGACCGCGGTCCCGAACTGGTCGTTGGTCCCCAGGCAGACCACGACCAGGTTGGGGGCCAGCGCGGCCAGGCCGGACTGCCAGTCGGACGCGCTCACCGCAGCCCAGTGGGTGGTGCGCGAACCGGATCCGCCGAGCTTGTGGAAGCGGACGCCGTCGGTGGTCTTCTGAACGTCGACTCCGGCCAGGCAGCAGGTGCCGGACACCGTCTGGATCTCGAGCGACCAAGTCCCCGCAGGCAGGCCCGTCAGCGTCGCCACCTGCAGCGATCCCACGGCGCCCGAGAGCGCGAGCCCGTTCCAGCCGCCGCCGTTCCATCGGTACTGGATCGAGCCGCTCCCAGTGGCGACGTAGAAGAGCTTCACCGCCGAGCAGCTCGCCGGGCCTGAGGACACCGTGATTGAGGTCCCGACCACCGAGGTCCTGGTGGCGCAGATGTCCGGCGATGGCACCGCGTTGTAGTCGGTGATCGCCCAGTCGTCGCCGTTGGAGAAGGAGACGCCGGGGGTGGAGTCGACACCAGCGTTGATGCCAGTCCCGCCCACGTTGTAGAAGCCGAACCCCACCCACCCAGGGCCGGCGTCGCCGTTCATGGCGGATGCAGCCTTGAGCCCGGTCCAGACCGTCTTGCAGTAGCGATCCCCGGCCTGCGTCCAGGAGTCCCCGATGGCCGCGACGACGAGCTGCTGCGCCTCGCTCATCTGCCTCTTGCGAATCCGCAGCCTGGGCTCGCGCAGGAGCCACTCCCCGTGGACGTACCTCGTGGCGTAGCCGTAGTCGGTCAGGGTCACCGACAGCCTGGTGTCGAGGTCTGCGCGGGAGCCGCGGGCCGCAACGACCTCGGCCGCCTCGATCTTGCCCGTGAGCGTTCCATCCTCGCGGAGCTCGATCCCTATTCTGCCCGCTGAGTCCACCACGGCGAAGAGGCGGCCAGTCTGGGACCAGGAGGCGTCGAGCGTGACGCCTCCCATGGTGAGCACCGACTGGAGCGCCTTGGCGATGTAGATGGAACCGTCCTTCAGCACGCCCAGCGCGACCCGGCCCGAAGCATCGGTGAGCAACCACCAGTAGACCGGGACATCGACCAGCTGGACGGCCG
>JANNHX010000185.1:0-3666 GCA_031404615.1 Chloroflexota bacterium | reverse complement strand
GACGGCGATCGCCAGCATGCACACCAGGCGTGACGTGATCGAGGCTACCGCCCTGGCCGACGGCAAGGTGCTCGTCGTTGGCCGCCCCAGTCATTCCCAGCTGACGACCGCCGAGGTTTACGACCCCGCCACCGGGACGTGGACCCCCACTGGTGACCTGGCCAGACCGGGCGCGTACTACGGGGTCACGCTGTTGTCCGATGGCACGGTGCTGGTCGCGGACGAGTACGGTGCCGAGCTGTACGACCCGGGCACCGGGTCCTGGACCATCACCGCGTACCCGCTCCGGGGGCACGACGTTGCGCTGACGCTGCTGCTCGACGGCACCGTCCTCGCGGCGGGCGGCAGGGACTGTCTGGATAGGCCGGATTGGGCATGCGTTGCGACAGGCTCGGCGGAGCTGTACGTCCCCGCAGGCGTGTCGCCGCCCCCGTTGCCGGCCTTCCCGAGCCCGGCCCCGCCGGTCTTCCCAGACCCGACCCCGGTCCCGACCTCGGTCCCCCCGCTGGCTGGTCCCGTCCCACCGGGCGCACGGTCCTGGAAGGTCACCGTCTTCAACAACAGCTCCGAACCCGCGACGTTGTTCGTAGCCGAGGAGAACGAGCAAGGCCTCCTGGGGCGGCTGGTCGGGTCCGCGACCCCGAATGTCGTGCCACCCGGCGCCACCGTGAAGGTCACCTTCCTCCTTCCAGCGAAGGGGACGGCTTGGAGGATCTTCGTGAACCCGGGACCGAACGAAGGGGCGCTGGTGGGACCGGCCGAAATGTCACTTGCGGGCCAGATCAAGATCGCAATCCTCTCGTCCGGGCAACCGGCCTTTCAGAGCCCATAGGCGGGTCGGTCTCGAACCCGAAGGGAGCCTTCACTCCCACAGGCATCCGAGAGGTTGGCCATGAACCACAGGTTCGCAGCCGGCGTCGTCGTCGCTCTGCTCGCCATCACGGGCTGTACGACCGGGCAACCGTCGGTGGGCGACTCCGCTTCGCCGAGCCTGGCTGTGCCGAGCATGGCTTCCATGCCGTCGTCGGCCCCGACGAGCTCACCCAGCCCGATAGCCAGCCCCGGAATCCCGCCGGTTCAGGATGGCCCGCTCGCTGCCGGCACCTACAGGATCGGGCAATGGGACACGACCTGTTCAGAGCATCAGCCGGGTTGCAGCCCATCGCCCGCGCATGACGCCGTCCGGGTGACTCTCACCGTGCCCGACGGATGGGGAGGCCTCATCGGCTCGATCGCGGTGGACAAGAGGGGAAATGAGACGCCCAACGGCGCAGGTTTGCTTGTCGGCAGGGGCGCTTGGCTGCTGAGCGATCCGTGTACGAAGGCCTATCACCTCGAGCCTCCGGACGTCCCGGTCGGACCGAGCGTCGATGACTTCGCCAACGCCCTCGCGGATCACCCGCTGCTCGAGGTGACGGATCCCGTCGACGTCACGCTCGCCGGCTACTCCGGCAAGTACCTCGACCTGCAGGTGCCGGCCGACATCTCCATGTGCGAGGTCTACCGCCCCTTCGACCCCGGGATCTTTGCCCAGGGGCCGGGCCACCAGTGGCACCTCTGGATCCTCGACGTCGACGGCCTCCGCTCCGTCGTCCAGAGCACCGACTACCCGGGAACATCGGCGAAGCACCGCTCGGAACTCGAGGCGATCGTGGACTCGATCCGGATCGAGCCCTGACTCAACGCTCAGCACCGAGTGACCCCCGCCGCTCGACCGGCCCGCCTGGGGCAGATCTGCGGTTGCGACCGCTGATCCCGTCGACCGGTCATGGCGTGGTCTCCAACAACCACCCGACATCGGGGGCATAGTCCGTGGCCACGACCCGGCCGTTCTCGATCACCGAGGCCCACACGTAGAAGGGGTCGCCCAGCCCGGGGCGTGAGCCCCCACCCGTCAGGTCTGCGCCGAATCCGAGCCGCGCGCGGATCCCACCCCACTCGCCCGGGTACCAGGTGTCGAAGTAGGTTTCGCCAACGGCTCCGTGTTGGTCTGCCTCCGCCACCGTTCGACCGGTGTGGAGGTCGGTCGGTGATCCACGCCCGGTGTTCCCCCGTACCCGGCGCGGCGCCTGGGATGTTGTCGATCCCGAACCGCCTGTCCCGGATGCCGTCGGAGGCGTCGCGTGGCTTTCTGCCCTCGATGGTGACCTGCCGCGTGCGACGCGCCGAGCGGCTGAGCACCGACCGGCGGATGCCGACCGAAGGGCGTCAGCCCTGGGCTCGTGGGCGACGTGTGGGGCCGGAAGCGGACTCCGGGCCCTCGGCCCATTGCTGGCGATCGAGACGGGGCGAGCGACCCGTCGCCGGTACCATGGACGTCCCGTGACCATTGCCCCCAACGACTTCGTCCATCTCCACACCCACTCCGAGTTCAGCCTGCTGGACGGGCTGGGGCGCATCACCGATCTCGTCGACACGTCCGTCAAGCACGGGTTCGACAGCCTCGCCGTCACCGACCACGGCGCCCTCTACGGCTCGGTCGCCTTCTACCAGGCGGCGACGAAGGCGGGCATCAAGCCGATCATCGGCGTCGAGACGTACGTCGCCCGGCGGGGCATGCGGGACAAGGAGGCGCGCTTCGACGCGCAGCCGTACCACCTCGTGCTGTTGGCCACCGACATGACCGGCTACCAGAACCTGTGTCGCCTGGTCACGGACGCCCACATCGACGGCTACTACTACAAGCCGCGCATCGATCGCGAGCACCTCGCCAAGCACAGCCAGGGCCTCGTGGGGATGTCGGCGTGCCTCAGCGGGGAGATCCCCAAGGCGCTCGAGGTCGAGGACTGGGAGCTGGCGCGCAAGCTCGCGGCCGAGTACTCGGACATCTTCGGCAAGGACCGCTTCTACCTCGAGCTCCAGGACCACAAGATCCCCGAGCAGCGCAAGCTCAACGAGCAGCTCCTGCGCCTGGCGCCGGAGATGGGGCTGCCGCTGGTCGTCACCAACGACCTCCACTACGTCCACCCCGAGCAGCACGATGCCCACGACGTCCTGCTCTGCGTCGGCACAGGCAGCAACCTCGACACGCCGAACCGGATGCGGTTCGAGGGGCCCGACTTCTACCTCAAGACCGCCGCCGAGATGTTCCGGCTCTTCCCGGACCAGCGGGAGGCGTACCTCAATACCCGCCGGATCGCCGAGATGGTCGACCTCAAGCTTCCGCTGGGCGAGCTGCGTATCCCGCACTTCCCGGTCCCGGACGGCTACACCGTCGAGACGTGGCTGCGCAAGGAGTGCGAGGAGGGCCTCGTCCGCCGCTACGGCGCGATCACCCCCGTGCTCCAGGTGCGCCTGGACTACGAGCTGGGCGTGATCATCTCGATGGGCTACGCGGGCTACTTCCTGATCGTGGCCGACTTCGTCCGGTTCGCCCGCCAGGAGGGGATCGCCACCACGTGCCGAGGATCCGCGCCGGGCTCGATCGTCACCTATACCCTGGGTATCACGCCGGTGGACCCGCTCCACTACGGGCTGCCGTTCGAGCGGTTCCTCAACCCGGACCGCGTGACGATGCCCGATATCGACATTGACTTCGAGGACGAGCGCCGGGACGAGGTCATCAACTACGTCAGCCGCAAATACGGCCAGGACCATGTCGCCCAGATCATCACCTTCGGCACGATGCTCGCCCGGGCCGCGATCCGCGACGTCGGCCGGGTCATG
>JANNHX010000184.1:0-12143 GCA_031404615.1 Chloroflexota bacterium | reverse complement strand
CACCGCTTCCATCCGCTGGTCCGCGAGTTCCTGGAGGCGCGCCTGACCGCAGAGATCGGTAGGGCGGCGGTGCGCGAGCTGCACCTGGTCGTCGCCATCGCGACCGAACCCACCGACTGGTATGCGGCCGCGTGGCATTACCGCGCCGCCGACGATCCGGCCTCCGCAGCGCGGGTCCTCGATGGGGCGGTGCCGTCGATCCTAGCCGCCGGCAAGCTGGAGCAGGCTCGCAACTTCTTCGATGGCTCCTGTGGCGACAGTGATCGACCTGCCGCCCTCCTCATACGGTCCCGCATGGAACTCGAGCGCGGAAACCTCGAACGCGCAAGCTCATTCGCCTCGAGGGCGCACGATGGGGCGATCGGCTCGCCTCTTGCTGGGATCGCCTTGCTGAATCTGGCAGCCGCGCGCTCGCCGCACGGCTTCGACACCACGACCGTCAGCCTCGCAGCAGCGGCACTCGAGACAGACCTAGCGCCTGCCGATCGCCAGGTCGCCGAAGCCTCGCTCGTAGTGTGGGCCACCCAAGAAGAGGGCGGCCTGGCGGACACAGCCGACTATCTTGGCCAGCTAGCGGTCCGACAGGATGAGGCCGGGCACTCACGATACGCCGGCGTGACTCGCCTCAATCAGGCGTTCCTCCTTCTCTGGGTGGGGCGTCCCGAGGAAGCCGCGCGCGTTGCGGGCAAGGCCGAACTGAGCCTGTCATACGCACCCTCGAGTGCCGAGTGGGTCGCCGCCAAGGCGGTCCGAGCCGCGGCTCTGGTCCAACTCGGACACGTTGGCGAACTCGAGCGATTGGCGTCCTTGATCGACACGATCGCCTCGCCCACCGCACTCGACGAAGCGGCATTTGAGACCGCTCGGCTGTTCAGCGACTACGGTTCAATCGAGCGCGCCGAGGCATATCTCGCGCGGATGGGCCAGTCGCGAGTAGAGACGGGATACCAATACTCTTGGGCGATCGCTGCGGCGACGCTGGCGTTCCGGCATGGCGACCTGCAGAGGGCGACCGACCTACACGCGTCCGCCGAGGGGAGACTCCGAGACGTCGCTGCGAAGTTCCGCCTCGGCCTGATCGAAGCACGGATCCTTCTGGCCACGGGCGACCCACGATCTGAGGCCGTCCTTGACAGGCTCGACTCGATCGGCGCCAGTCAGCAGTCGCGCCTAGAGCGGAGCATCGTACGCCTGCTTCGTGGCTGCCTGGGAGTGGAACCTGACGCTGCGATCGGCCAGCTACTGCCCGATGAGCAGCACCTAATGTCCGTGCTCGCCGAGGAGTGCTGCCGGATGCTTCCGACTCTCAGAGAGGAGGGTCGGGAACGGATCTACCAAGAGGCCAAGCTCAGGCCCGAGCGTTGGTCGTCGGCCCTTCGGCAGGTCTTTGCGAGCGACCCTTTCGCCGCAGCACTCCTCGCCCAGGTTGGTGGCGTAGACGACGCGAACGCCTTGCGTGCCGCAGCAGCTTCACGTAAGTCGTTGAGACCAACCGCGGCCGAGATCACGCGTCGACTCGCGCCACCCATCCTCATCCAGGACCTCGGGGCGGTCAGTATCAGCATCGGAGAATCCGGCGTCGAGCGGACTCTGCGGCGGAAGGTGCTTGGACTGCTGTGCTACCTGTCGTCACGACCTGGGATGGCGGCCACCCGCGATGAGGCACTTGAGGCAATATGGCCCGACCTCGGGCCGGACACTGCGGTCAATTCGCTGCATCAGACGATCTACTTCCTCCGGCGGGTCTTCGAGCCCAACTACAAGGAAGGCATGAGCGCTGGCTATGTGGCCTTCGACGGCGAGGTGGTCTCCCTCGACGCCGAGTTGGTGGATAGCCTCAGCCGACGTTGTTGGCGACTGCTCTCTCAGGCTAGGGCCGTCGCTCCAGGGAGCGTACGTGCCCTTGTCACCGCCTATCGCGGAACGTACGCGCTGGACTTTGCCTACGAAGAGTGGGCCGTGGGGTACCGCGACAACCTCCATGCCGCGGTCCTTGGTGCGGTCGAGACCGATATCCGATCCGCGATTGCACATGGCAACATCGAACACGCCATTGAGATCGCTCAGGCGATCCTTGCGGTAGACCCGGCCGCAGACGCCATCGAATTCGAGTTGCTGCGGGCATACAAACTCGGCGGGCGCCACGCTGCAGCAGCTGAGCAGTACACGCACTACGCAGCCTATGTGCGCGGCGAGCTCGGCGCGGAGCCGCCCCCCTATGGCGAGATCTAGGCGGAGCAAAGGCTGCACGGCACCCGAAAGCCGGGACTCGCGGCATGGTGCAGATAGGTAGGGTTGCGTATTGACCGGTGCCGTCGCGGCTACCTATAGTCCTGCCCTGCACTAGTACCAACGTACTTGGTGCAAGCCAATGAAACCTCGGACGCGCTGATGCTCCCACCTGAATTGGGCACTTAGGGTGGGGGTGGAGCGAATAGTGCAACCGACCGACTTTCGAGTCAGGTCGGTTTTCGTGTTCCTGGGGAGGACACGGGGGCCGCGAGGAGGATCGAACGTGGGACCCAACCCGGCTCTCAAGCCCTGGTAGCAGGAACGCGGAGGATCGACCGATGAAGAATCGCCTTCTGCGAGTCCTGGCAGCTCTCGGTGCGGTGGCAGCGGTTGCCATGGCCGGGGGAGCCTCTCTTCGGGGCTTCTAGCCAAGGCTCGTGCTCAGTACTCAAGTCCTGTTCACTCGAATGGTGCGAACGGGCTAGAGTCCCGATAACGATCGGGAACTGAGGACGGATGCCCAGGAAGCTGAAGCTCTACATCGCCGGAGTCGTGGCCCTGAGCGCAGTCGCGCTCATAGCCACGACTCTTGCATTTCCCATCGACCCTAACCTCGCGATCGCCAGCGGCTTCGAGTTCTTTGGCGCGAACGCTGGGCATGCGGGTGTCGCGTTCTGGATCGGCGTGACGCTCCTCGCCTCAGCTATCCCTGTCCGTATGCCACGCGGGGCGATGTTCGCCGTTTCCATGTCCACGATCATGGCCGCCACGATCTTGGGCGGGCCCGCGGCCGGGGCTTGGGTTGGCCTGCTTGGATGCACGGAGATCCGTGAGCTCCGCGGCCATGTGCCGTGGTACGGAACCCTCACCAACCATGCTGCAATGGTCATCCCGCCCGTGTTGGCAGGTCTGGTGATGCTGCCAGTGGGACTACCGCTGGACATCAGCCGCACCTTGGCCACTCAGCTCGCGTCGCCCCGCTTCTTCATCGCGGCAATGGCTGGCGGCGTTGCGTTCTTGGTTGTCAACGCTGGGATCACGGCCTTCTTCGTCTCGCTGCGCACAGGGGACAGGGCGTGGAGTGTGATCCAGGGTGAGGCCCGTTCAGTCGCCAGCAGCTTCGTCAGCCTCGCGCCCATTGGGTGGCTGATGGCCCAGATCTACGTCCTTGCGCCATACGCAAGTCTGGTCTTCGCCCTGCCCCTGTACATGACCCGGGTCGCGTACCAGAGCTACACCGAGATGCGCGAGATGTTCACGCAGACCATCACCGCCCTCGCGGAGGCCGTCGACAAGCGCGATCCACTCACGAGCAAGCACTCCTGGCGCGTCAAGACGATCGGTGGCGACATCGGCCGAGTGATGAAACTGAGTGAAGCCCAGCTCGAGGCGCTCGAGTGGGGCGGCCTGCTCCATGACGTCGGGAAGATCGGCGTTCCGGACGCGGTTCTCCTCAAGCAGGACCGGCTCAACAAGGAAGAGCGCGCGATGATGAACTCGCACCCCGTCCTCGGGGCGCAGATCATCCAGGGCGTCGCGCGCCTCGCGCCGGAGCTGCCGATCATCCGCCACCACCACGAGTGGTACAACGGCTCGGGGTACCCGGACCGGCTGATCGGCGACGAGATCCCGCTCCTCGCCCGGATCCTCCACGTGGCGGACTCGTTCGAGGCCATGACCGCCGCCCGTCCGTACCGCATGACGCCGCTCACGCGCGAGCAGGCGATTGCGGAGCTGCGCAAGTTCGCGGGCATCCAGTTCGACCCCAAGATCGTGGATGCGTTCGTCCATACGACCTGGGCCGAGGGCGTCGCCGATCCGGGCCGGACGATTCAGGCCCGCCCGATCCCGATGATCTCGCAGCACGCGAACCGGCCCGCCAACGCAGTCGCGACGCCAGCGACGCCAGCCGTACCGGCCGCATCAGCCGCGTCGCAGAGCCCCACCAGCACGACGACGGGGCCGGCCACCACCCCGGCCGAGTCGCACTGAGCATGCGGCCCCTCAGGGGCCCCACAATCCCTAGATGCTGATCGGCGGTATCGCGCTCGGGCTCCTGCTTGGCCTCCTGCTGGGTGGCCGGCTCGAGAACCTGGCGAACATCCGGCTCCGCTTCCTGCCACTGCTGTTCGTCGCGGTCATCGTCCGCTTCGGGACGGAGGCGGCGCTGAGCTTCGGCGTGCCGCTGGCCGAGACGCTGCGGATGCCGCTGCTGGCCCTCGCGTACGCGGTCCTGCTGTTCGCCCTGTGGCGCAACCGGTTCTACCCGGGCCTGGCGCTCGCGTTCATCGGCATCGCCTCGAACGCCCTCGTGATCATGGCCAACGGCGGCCGGATGCCGGTCTGGATGCCGGCGTTCGAGGCGTCCGGGCTCCAGGGTCCGCTGGACTCGGTGCTGCACATCGAGCTCCACGCGGACATCGGCTCGGAATTCCTGATCCGGCTCGGGCCACTCGCGGACATCATCCCCATCCCCTTCCCGCCGGTGCAGAACGTCGCCTCGATCGGTGACATCTTCCTGACGGCCGGCCTCGGGTTCTTCCTGTTCGCCACGCTCCTGCGCACGCCCGAGGAGGCACAGCGCGCGGTCGACGACGCGAGGACGGGCCACTACCAGGGGTTCGTGGGCACGCTGCGCCTGCCGGACGCGGGTGCTGCGCTCGACCAGGACGGCTTCGCGATCCGCCCGGGCACGGGCCTCACATCGGCTCTGGACGACACGTTCGCGCTCGAACGGCCATTGATGATGGGCGCCGGGGGCATGGGTCTCGCGTCACCCGCCCTCGCGCCGATGCCGCTGGAGGAGATCGAGGCACGGGCCCGGGTGGCGGCCGCGCGCGGGATGCATGCCGCGGCGGCCTACCGCGACCGCCTGCTCACGACGGATGCGGGTGAGCTCGCATACCCGAGGGAGCGCCCGTCCCTCCTCGAGCGGCTGCGTGCCCACCCGTACGTGCGCCTCGCCCTCAACCCGTCGTTCTCCGCGCTGTGGGTCGGCCAGCTGATCAGCCTGTTCGGCGACCGGGTCAACCAGATCGCCCTCGCGGCCTTCGTGTATGAGGTCACGAACTCGCCGGTCGCCGTCGCCCTGACGTTCTTCGCGGGCATGGTCCCCAACCTCATCCTCTCGCCCATCGCGGGCGCCTACGTGGACCGCTGGGATCAGAAGCAGGTGCTCGTCATCTCGGACATCCTCCGGGCCGCGGCGGTCCTGCTCGTCCCGGTGGCGATCCTGTTCAACGTCTGGCTCGCCTACCCGATCATCTTCCTGATCACGACAATCTCGATCTTCTTCCGCCCCGCCCGCCAGGCCGTGCTGCCGCGGATCGTCCCGGAGGAGGATCTCCTGCCCGCGAACTCCGCGATGTGGGTGGGTGAGACGCTCGCGGATGTCATCAACTACCCGATCGCCGGCGTCTTCGTGGTCTTCCTGCAGTCGTCGATCGCGGTGGCCTTCTGGTTCGATGCTGTGACCTACCTCGCGTCCGCCCTGCTGCTCGCGACGATCGTCGTCCCGCCGCTGGCCAAGCGGGCGATGCCGTCCGGCAAGCCGAATGCCGACGGGGCCGATGGGGCGGCCGATACCCACGCCGACGCCGAGGCCGACTCCTCGGTCCTCGTAGACCTCAAGGCCGGCTGGGCGTTCCTGCGCCAGGAGACGGTCCTGCTCGCGAACACGCTCCAGGGCACGGCCGGCCAGTTCTCGCTGGGCGTGATCACCGTCGGCAGCCTGATCCTGGCCAGGGAGATCACCCCCGGCGGCGGCGATGCCTACCGCGGCACGTACGCGTTCATGGAGACGGCGATGGGTCTCGGCGGGCTCGTCGGCGGCTTCACACTGGGCGCGATCGCCGGCCGGGCGCCCAAGGGCAAGATGATCATCGCGGCATACACGATCTTCGGCCTGATCACGGTGGCCTTCGCGCTTGCGGGGAGCATTCCGCTGGTGCTGGGGCTCGCCTTCGGGCTCGGCGTCACCAACATGGCGTTCGTCATCCCCAGCCAGACGCTGTTCCAGGAACGGACGCCGCCGGAGCTGATGGGCCGGGTCGTGAGCTTCCGGTTCGCGCTCGTCTTCGGCGGCATGAGCCTGGCGATGGCACTGGGCGGCTTCGCGATCGCCATCGTCGGGCCGTCGCTCGCGATCGCGGCCGCGGGCCTGATCTCGGTCGCGGCCGGCCTCTCGGGCCTGTTCGTGCGCGCCGTCCGCGACGCCTGACGGCCGATCCGAGCCCAGAACGCCCCGGGTATCGCTACACTGACGGCCGCGTGAGGCGATGCCCTGCAGGCGCGCCCGCGGAGAGGAGACCAAGCACTTCGATGACCGACCAGGAGCGCGACCCGGAGGCCACCGGCCCCGAGGGAGCGGCGGAACCCGAGGCCGCGGCCGACGCCGCCGCCGCGCCGGACGCTGTCGACACCACCCCCGAGGAGGCCCCCGAGCCTGAGACACCCGGCGAGATGCCGGTCGACAGGGCCGCCACGGCCGCGACGGCCGCGACAGCGAGCCGGACGAAGGGCAAGGGCAAGGGCCCCGCCGCCAAGGGCCAGCCCGTAGCCGCGCCGTCCGTCGCCCAGGAGGCGGTGCACATCCAGGACCGCGCATCGGCCTGGTTCGTGATCATCACGGTCGGCGTGTTCGTGGCCATCCTCGCCTACGGGCTGCTGTTCGGGCGCCAGGGCTTCTTCTCCGATGTCCTCGCGACACCGAGTCCGGTCCCCGCGAGCGTCGCGCCTTCCGTCCCGCCGTCCGTCGCGCCTTCGGTGTCGGTGGCGCCGTCGGTTGCCCCGTCCGCATCGGTTGCGCCGTCCGTGGCCCCGTCGGTGGCGGCACCCAGCGCGGCCCCGTCAGTGGCGGCACCGAGCGCGGCCCCGTCGGCGGAACCGGCCTCCGCGAGTCCCGCGGCGAGCTGATCGCTCAAGCGCCATGGATCAGGCCCGGGCCCGCGCAGGCGCCGCCCGAGCCCGCATGGTCGTCGACCAGCTCCTCGCCCGAGACATCAGCGACCCGCGCGTCATCGCGGCGATGGACGCCGTCCCGCGCGAGGCGTTCGTGGCCGGGCGTGCGCGCGAGCACGCTTACGAGGACCATCCGCTGCCGATCGGGGCGGGCCAGACGATCAGCCAGCCGTACATCGTCGCCCGCATGACCCAGCTCCTGGCCGTGAGCCGGGGCGACCGCGTGCTCGACGTCGGCACGGGCTCCGGCTACGGGGCCGCGGTCCTGGCCGAGCTCGGCTGCCGCGTGACGTCCGTGGAGCGCGAGCCCACCCTCGCTGCGGAGGCCGCGCTGCGCCTGGAGCGCCTTGGCTATGGCGACCGCGTGACGGTGACCGCCGGCGACGGGACCCTGGGCATGCCCGATGGCGCCCCCTGGGACGGCATCATCGTGGCGGCGGCAGCCCCGGAGGTTCCCGAGACGCTCCGAAACCAGCTCGGCGATGGCCGCCGGCTCGTGATACCCGTGGGCAACCGCCGGGAGCAGCGGCTGCTCGTCGTGGAGCGCCACGGCAGCGAGTGGATCGAGCGCTCGGACGGGGCCTGCGTCTTCGTGCCGCTGATCGGCGCCGAGGGCTGGCGTGACTGACCGGGAATCTCAACTTCGCGCGAAGGCGACGAGCGGCCCGATGTCCCCGTCATGGGCGATCTCCAGGGCGGCGAGGTAGCGCCTCCGGGACTCGCCTGTCGCGTCCAGCCGTGCCCGCCCCCACGAGAACGGCTCCTCACCGCAGGCCTCCAGGTACAGGTCCGCGAACAGGCGCGTGCACCGGCCGTTGCCGTTCCGGAATGGGTGGACCGACACGAGTCGAAAGTGGAGGCGAGCAGCCCGCTCATCGACCGGGAACACGTCGTGCTCGTGCCAGTAGCGCGTGTCATCGAGGACGTCGCGCACCCCGACCGCGACCTGGTGCGGCGCAACCCCGATGTTGGCCTCCCGGCGGCGCGGGGTGCCGGCCCACGTCCAGACGTCGCCGAACATGCGCCCGTGCAGCTCGAACAGGAAGCCGGCGTCCAGCACCTCGAGCGGGCCTCGCCGGCGGGCCTCGCGCAGTGCCCAGGGGTAGGCCCTCGAGATGCTCTCGAACTCCACCTCATTGAGATCCGCGCGCGTCGCCACGAACGGCGGCACCAGGCCTTCGAGGTCCTCCGGCTCGATCGGCGTGGCGCCCGCCGGCTCGGGGCCGATCGTCCGGAGCCAGGACCGCGGCGAGCCGGGTCGCTCGCCGGTCACGCGTCGATCACGCCGTCCCGGCTCGCTTGGCGAGGACGCTCCTCGCGCCAGATGTCCGTGGTGGCGACGAGGTCCCGGGCGTAGCGCTCCACGTAGCCGCCACGGTGCTCATCGTCGACCGCCTGGTCCTCGAGCGCCATGGTCGTGGCGACGTATCCGAGCTCGCGCTCCGCGACCCGTCTCGCCTGGCGCATCACGGCCTCGTCCAGGGACGTGTTGGGAATGAGCGCGTACACCAGGGTGCAGTCCAGGGCCGCGGCGATCTGATCCAGCTTCCCGATCGTGATTCCGCCGCTGACCTCGCCTTGCTCCAGCTTGGTCACCGCGGAGCGCGAGACGCCGAGCCGGATGGCGAGTGCCTCGCCGCTCATGCCGAGGGCGGTTCGGACGGACCGAACCCATCCGCCGTGCGGGCGAGCGCGAATCGGGCCGAGCTCCATTTCCTGGAGCTTGCGGTCCAACTGGCGGCGTCCCTGGGTCGATTGCTGTCGTCTGTTCACAACCTATAGGTTAGCGAGAGTCCTCTGTATGTCAACCTATCTGTTGCCATCATCAGACGTCTTGTCAACCTATCGCTCTCCAGTCACGATCCCGAGCCGCGACAGCGTCAGGCTCGGGCCCGTCGCCACCGGCGCGGACGACGACGCCGCAGATTCCGCCCTGTGTGCCCGGCTATACTCCGCTGGCCATGACCCACGTGTTCGTTGCCCCCCATCCGGACGACGTTGCGCTCTCCTGCGGCGGGCTCATCGCCAGCCTCCGTGAGCTCGGCCAGAACGTCACGATCCTGACGCTGTTCTCCGGCACCGGGGACGCGGACCGCCTGACGCCGTACCAGCGCGAGGCGTTGGGCTTCGGCAACAAGGCCGTCTGGCCGGTCAGCGAGGCCTTCAACCGCGCCCACCTGCAGGCGGACTACCCGGAGGACTCCTCCGCCGCCCCGTGGCAGGCCAGCAAGGCGGGCCTGGACGCCACACAGGCGGACGCCGACGCCGCCGCCAAGCGGTTCTGGCAGCGCTCCTCGTGGTACCGCCGCGCCAGCATCCACAACGTCCCACAGGCCGGCCAGCCGCTGGTGGACGACACCTCCACACAGGGCGCCGTGCTGACGAGCGAGCTCACGGACGCTGCCGCCGCGGGCGAGACGATGGCCAAGCGCCGCCTCGAGGACGAGCGGTTCGCCGCCTTCGCCGAGGTCTCATTCGTCTGGCTGGACCTCCCCGACGCCGTCTTCCGCGGCTACGTGGGCGACGACCAGCTGCTGGGCCTGCCCCGCGCGGACGACCCGGCCCCAGTCGACATCCTCCGCCGCGAGATCGCGCGCCTCGAGCCGCAGCGCGTCTACCTGCCGATGGGCATCGGCGGCCACGTGGACCACCAGCTGGCCCGCGACGCTGGCCTCGCCCTCCTGGCGGACGGCCGCAAGTGGGTCATGCCCGGCCCCGACTACACCGGCCAGATCGTGTTGTACGAGGACTTCCCGTACGCGTACTGGGAGGACTTCGGCCGGCTGGAGGACATGCCGCCGGACTCCTTCGACGAGATCCCCGAGGGCATCTCGCTGACGGCCGAGTTCGCGGACATCAGCGACGTGATCGAGCGCAAGATCCGCGCCATCGCGCTGTATGAGAGCCAGATCGAGCGCCTCTTCGACGACACCAGGGCCATGGCCCAGGCGGTGCGCGGCTACGCGGCCCGGACTGCCGAGATCGGCAAGGTGCCCGGCGGCCTGGCCGAGCGCTACTGGGTCACGACGCCGGCCTGACGACATGACCGCTCGGGCGCGCAACGGCGACCGGGCATGAACGGCCGCCCCATGTACGTCGGCCGCCACCGGTCGGCCGTCCCCGGCATCCTCCTCGCGCTCGCCGTCCCGGTCCTGTTCGCGGTCGGCATCGGCATCCGGCTGTGGGTCCTGCCCGCGCGCGGGCTCGCCGGCGACGTTGACCAGTTCGTCGTCTGGGTCAATGGCATCGCCGTCAACGGCTGGCAGCACGCCTACGACATGAACCTGTCGTTCCCCGCGGTGATGGCCTGGGTCTGGGGCGCGCTCGCCTGGCTGGAGCCCGCCTTCAGGACCGTGACCGACGCCTCCGACCCGGCGATCTCCGCCCTCATGAAGATGCCGGCGAGCCTCGCGGACATCGCGATCGCGGTCGCCGTCGGTTGGTGGTTCCGCGACAAGGCCTGGGCCGCCGTCGCCGCGATGGGCGCCGTGCTCCTGTGGCCGATCACCTGGTACGTCTCCGCGTGGTGGGGCCAGTACGAGCCCGTGTACGTCCTGCCCGCGGTGCTCGCGCTGCTCGCGGCGCGCGCCCGGCGGCCGTCGCTCGTTGCGGTGTTCGTGGCGCTGAGCCTCATGACCAAGCCCCAGGCGCTGCCGTTCATCGTGCCGTTCGCCGCTTGGTTCCTCGCGACACAGGGGCTCCGGGGCTCGCTCAAGGGCGCGGTCATCGGTGCCGTGACGTGCGTGCTGGTGTGGCTGCCGTTCATACCCGCCAACGGCCCGACGAACTATCTCGGCAACCTCGCCGAGTACCAGGACGGGATCTTCAACGTGCTCTCGCTCCGGGCGTGGAACCCGTGGTGGATCGTCCAGGTGCTGGGCGCGAACGGGGAGTTCGTCCTCGACTCAACGCAGGTCCTGGGGCCGCTTACCTTCCGCCACGTCAGCCTCACGTTCGCCGGGCTCCTGGCGCTCGTCGTGTTCGCGGGCGTGTACCGGCGGCCCTCGCCGCAGGGGCTCGCGTTGGGGCTTGCGGCAATCACGCTTATCGCGTTCGTCTCGCTCACCACGATGCACGAGCGGTACGCGTACCCGGCGTTCGTGTTCCTGCTCACGGCGGCCAACAGCCGGCTGCTCGTCGTTGCCTGGGGCGCGTTTGCGGTTGCGTTCGCGGCAAACCTCGTCTTCGCGGCGCCGGCGCCCGAGCTGGCGCTCCCCGACGACCGCGTGATCAGCATCATCGGGTCGGGGGTGATCACGCTGGTCGCGGTCATCACGCTGCTCTGGACCGGTCGTGCGGACCGCTACGAGCGGGACATGATCGACCAGCCGCTGCATAGCCTGTGGCCGACGAACCGGTGAGCCTACCGGGGCCGGCCACTGCGACTGACTCGCGAGAAGGGAGGTCCGGCCTACGCGCAGCGTTCTGCGCGGTGCTCGCGGTGGCTGGCGTGACCTGGCTCGCCCTTGGGGCGGGGATGACCTTCTTCAGCGACGAGTGGGCGTTCATTCAGTCGCGCTCCCTAGCGGATCCCGCCGACTGGTTCAGGCCCCACAACGAGCACTGGTCCACCCTGCCCATCATCGCCTACCGTCTGATGGTCGAGACGATCGGGATCGGCTCATACATCCCCTACCAGGCGCTAGGCACCGTCCTCCACCTCGGGGTCGCGGCCTTCGTCTACCGCCTCGTCGAGCGACGGAGCGGTGGCGTGTGGGCCTTCGTAGGCGGCACGCTCATCGCCTTCTTCGGGGCGGGCTTCGAGAACGTCTTCTGGGGCTTCCAGACCGGGTTCATCGGGTCGGTGCTGCTGGGTGTCGCGGCGCTAGACGTTTCCGACCGTGGTCCGTCACTCCGCCGGGCGTGGGGTGTGGCCAGCCTCCTCCTGCTGTCGCTGATGTCCTCGGGCACAGGTGTCGTGATGTGCGTCGCGGTCGGCGGGACCTGGCTCG
>JANNHX010000183.1:0-1883 GCA_031404615.1 Chloroflexota bacterium | reverse complement strand
CGGCCTCGCGCCACGCGGTGGAGGACGGCTACACCACCCACGACTACCAGGTTGGCCAGACCGGCCAGACCGTCGCGCCCAAGCTCTATGTCGCCATCGGCATCTCGGGCGCCGTGCAGCACATCTCCGGGATGCAGATGTCGGACACGGTGGTCGCGATCAACAAGGACCCGCGGGCGCGGATCTTCAACTACGCGGACTTCGGGGTCGTCGGTGACCTCGAGACGGTCGTTCCGCAGCTCGTTCGCGCGGCGCAGGAGGCCAGATGATGGACGGCATCGACATCCTCGTCGTCGGCGCCGGCCCCGCTGGCCTCGCCGCGGGCCTCCGGGCGAAGCAGGTCGCCAAGGCCGCGGGCCGCGACGTCTCGGTCGCGGTCCTCGACAAGGCCCCCGCCGCCGGCAACCACACCCTGTCGGGCGCGGCGTTCGAGCCGGCCTGCCTGGACGACCTCGTTCCGGGCTGGCGCGACATGCGCACGCCGTTCGTCACGGGACTGGTCCCGGTCGAGCGCGACGACATGTACTTCCTGCGTGCCAAGGCCGCGAACAGGATCCCGCCGATGGTGGTCCCGTCGCGGATGCACCACACCGGCGATGTGATCATCTCGATCTCGCGCCTGGTCTCGTTCCTCGCCGAGCAGGCCGAGGCCGCGGGCGTCGAGGTCTACCACGGCTACTCCGCGACGGACCTGATTGTCGAGAACGGCTCGGTCAAGGGCGTCCGCCTCGGTCCCGTCGGCCTCGCGCAGGACGGCTCGCCGAAGGGCAATCACATCGACGCCGGGGAGATCCGGGCTGGCGTCACGATCCTCGCGGACGGTACCCATGGCGTCCTCTCGACCCAGTTCACCGAGCGGTTCGGCGGCGGGTCTGTGCCCAAGGTCTACTCCCTGGGCATGAAGGCCATCGTCCAGTTCCCGGAGGCGAGCCCGTTCGGCACCAACCGGGTCATGCATACCCTTGGGTACCCGATGCGGCCGGACGTGTTCGGCGGCGGCTTCCTGTACGCGATGGGCGAGAAGACCGTCGCCGTCGGCCTGATCCTGGGCCTCGACTGGAAGTACGGCGACCTCAACCCCCAGCGCGAGCTCGAGACCTTCCGCGACCACCCGTTCATCTCCCGCCTGCTCAAGGGCGGCGTGACGGTGGCGACCGGCGCCAAGACGATCCCCGAGGGCGGCTACAACTCGCTCGGGGCGCTGTCCGCGCCCGGCGCGATGGTGACCGGCGATGGCGCGGGCTTCGTCAACATGGAGAAGATCAAGGGCATCCACTACGCGATCAAGTCCGGCATGGCCGCGGCCGACACGGCGCTCGAAGCACTGCGCTCGGACGGGTCTGTCGGGACGCTCGACGCCTACCGCGAGCGGCTCGAGGGCAACGGGGTGCTCGAGGAGCTCCGCCACGCGCGCAACTACCGCCAGGTGTTCAAGCACGGCCTGTTCGCTGGCACGCCGCTCTCGCTCGTCTCGTCGATGATCCCGAAGAACCTGGGCATGCATCGCGACGGCGAGGCGACGAAGAAGGGCGCCCGGCTCAACCGGCCGGACCCGGGGCGCATGGACGGGGCCACGTTCGTCGCGCTCACCGGGACCCTCCACCGCGAAGACGAGCCGTCCCATATCGAGATCACGGACCCGCAGGCCTGCGTCTCGTGCGAGGCGGAATACGGCAACGCGTGCACGCACTTCTGCCCGGGCCAGGTCTACCGCTGGAGCGGCTCCGAGGTGGTGCTCTCCCCCTCTAACTGCCTCCACGGCATGGCCTGCTCCGTCACGTGCCCGTCCGACGTGATCACGTGGGCGCCGCCCGCGGGCGGCGAGGGGCCGCGCTACAAGCAGCTCTGAGGGGTTCCGCCGGTCCCCGGGCGCTGGGTCGGTG
>JANNHX010000182.1:0-5283 GCA_031404615.1 Chloroflexota bacterium | reverse complement strand
ACCGCGACACGCGCGGGTTGACCTCGATGACCGCGTACTCGGTCGAGTCCGGCGAGAGCGCGAACTGGACGTTGCAGCCGCCCTCCACGCCCAGGCCCCGGATGATCGCGAGGGCGGCGCTGCGGAGGCGCTGGTGGACGGTGTCGGTGAGCGTCTGGACGGGCGCCACGACGATCGAGTCGCCCGTGTGGACGCCCAGCGGGTCCACGTTCTCCATCGAGCACACGGCGATGCACGTGTCCTCGGCGTCACGCATGACCTCGTACTCGATCTCCTGCCAGCCGACGAGGCAGCGCTCGATCATGACCTGCTTGATGGGGCTCGCCCGGAGGCCCGCCCGGACGCGCTCCCAGTAGGCCTCTTCGGTCTCCACGATGCCGCCGCCGGTGCCGCCGAGCGTGAACGCGGGCCGGATGATGGCCGGGAGGCCGATGACCTCGAGCGCCTCCCGGGCGCCGGCGTGGCGGGTCGTCGTCCGCCCCCTCCACGATGAACGAGGGCGCGTACGGCTGCCCGATGCGGTCGAGAAGGTCGCGAAAGGCCTCGCGGTCCTCGGCCATGCGGATCGCCTCGAGCGGGGTGCCCAGGAGGCGGACGTTGTGCCGCTCCAGGACGCCGGCCTTGCTGAGCTCCATCGCGAGGTTGAGCGCCGTCTGGCCGCCCAGGCCGGCGAGCAGGCCCTCCGGCTTCTCGCGGGCGATGACCGCCTCGATCGCCGGCACGGTGAGCGGCTCGAGGTAGACCGCGTCCGCGACCGTGGGGTCGGTCATGATCGTGGCCGGGTTGCTGTTGACGAGGATCGTGCGCACGCCCTCGGCACGCAGGGCGCGGCAGGCCTGGGTGCCCGCGTAGTCGAACTCCGCCGCCTGGCCGATGACGACCGGCCCGGAGCCCAGGATCAGCACGGACGCGGGCCTGGGGCGGTGGGCATGGACCGGCGGCACGGGCAGCGTTGCGGCCACGAACGGGTCAGTCACGCGTTGCGCCGGCAGGCGTCGGCGAAGCGGTCGAACACGGCGAGCGCGTCGAGCGGCCCGGGGGCGCCCTCGGGGTGGTACTGGACCGTCTCGATGGGCTTCTCGGCGTGCCGCAGGCCCTCGACCGAGCGGTCGTTGAGGTTGAGCTGGGAGACGCGGAAGCCGGAGCTGGCCGGGAGCGACTCCCCCACCACCTGGACCTCGTGGTTCTGCGCGGTCACCTGGACGTAGCCCGTGTCCAGGTCCTGCACCGGGTGGTTCGCCCCGTGGTGCCCGAACCGCAGGCGGCTCGTCTCCGCCCCGGCGGCCCGGCCCACGATCTGGTGGCCGAGGCAGATCCCGAGGAGGGGCCGGCCGTCGTCGATGATCGCCCGAGCGAGCGCCACGGGGCCATCGAGCCGCGCCGGGTCGCCGGGGCCCGGGCTGAGCACGACGCCGGCGACGTCCGAGGCGAGCACCTCCGACGGCGGCGAGGTGTGGGGCAGGACCCGGACGCGCACGCCGCGGCGGCGGAGCGAGCTCACGATGTTGCTCTTGAGCCCGAAGTCCACGATCGCGACGAGGGGCAGGTCCGCCTCCCCCACCTCGCGCTGGACCGCGGGCGAGACCTGGGCCACGAAGTCCTGGTCCTCCCAGCGGAGCAGGTTCCGTGCCCGTTCGATGGCGGCGTCGGGGTCCGTCATGCCGGGCTCGGTGATGATCCCCCGCTGGCAACCGGTGGTCCGCAGGTGGCGCGCGAGGGCCCGCGTATCGACGCCGGCGATGGCCGGGATCCCGCTCGTGCGCAGGAGCGTCGCGAGCTGGCGCGCATCGTCCAGCACCGCGGCAGTCGCGTTGGCCACGATGAGGCCGCGCAGCCACGGGCGCTCGGACTGGTCGTCCGCGATCAGCCGCCCGTAGTTGCCGATCAGGGGGTAGGTCATGACCACGACCTGCCCCGCGTACGAGGGATCGGTGGCGATCTCCTGGTAGCCGGTCTGGGACGTGTTGACCACGAGGTCACCGCCCGACGCCACGGGTGCCCCGAAGGCGATGCCGGGAAAGACGGCGCCATCCTCCAGCGCGAGCAACGCCGGACCGGCGTCGCCGACGCGTGGGTCGACGATCGCGTCGGCGCGTGGCGACGGGGGCAGTCGCAAGGTGGGTGGAACGGTCACTCAGATCCCGGCGGGCCGCGGCGGACGGGCGCCGCAGGCGGGCATGCGCATCAGCTACCTCCTAGCCGGCCTCACGGGACCGGTACACCGGCCTCACGGGACCGGCTCGCCAAGATGGGTGGAGGGTAGCACTCCGGCAGGCCCCACGCGGACGAGGCACGGGCCGTGGCGGCGGACGGGTCTCGCGACCTCCGGTCCCCCGGCTCGGGTGGTGCAAGCGAGGTGCAAGGGCCGCGCAACCGGTGCCGCCGACAGTGCACCCAGCAGCCGGGACAACCCGGCGGACACGACGGAGGATCGAGCATGTTCGACCTGGATCAGCGCCCCACCAGCCCGGCCATCGCTGAGGCCACCGCCACCCATCGCACCACCACCCGCCGCACGGCCATGAAGGTCAGGATCGGGTTCGCCGGACTCCTCGCCGCCATCGTCCTCAGCACCGGAGGGCTCGGCGGTCCCCCGCCGGCCGATGCCGCCTCCGGCGTCAGCTACTGCTTCAGGTACGCCGCGAACCTGGGCGGCTCCGCCGTGGTCGCGAGTCGATATCCCCAGTACGGCAGCTACGAGTTGGCGTATCTGGAGGCCTACTTCAGCGACGGCTGGAAGCCGGTGGGGACCCCCACGGCCAACCTCAACGGTTGTGGCTCGTTCAGCATCTGGGGCTCGCTGCAGAACCTCTCGGTCAGGGTCTCCTGGATCTCCAAGATCGGCAACGCCTGGTACACGGGCACGACCCCGCTCTATGCCAACCCGGGTGGTGCGGCGCCGTTCCTCGGAACCGGCATCGTCTACCGGGTGCGCTGAGCCCCCTGCGCCCTGCCACGCCGCCGGTGACCCCGGCGGCGTCGGCATGTCCGCCACCTGACGCGGACAGGCGACCGGTGCCCGGCGACTCGGCCTGGCGCCGTCCTGGGGTTCCGCGTGTCCGGCTTGTCTCGGATCGGGCGCAGCTTCCGCCGTCCGCGCCCGTATGCTTGCGGGCGTGGCGGTGCGCTTCGCGATCCTGGGTCCCCTCCAGGTGGAGGTGGATGGTGCCGCGCGCCCGCTCGCAAGCCCGCGCCAGCGCGCGATCCTCGGGATCCTCCTCCTCAACGCCAACCGCGTGGTCCACGCCGACGCCCTGAACGAGGCGGTCTGGGGCGACGAGGCCGCGGGTGCCGGGAGCGGGACGCTCCAGGTCCACCTCTCGCGGCTCCGCTCCCGACTCGGCCTCTCCCCCGCCGACGGCCCGCTGGTCACCCAGGACCCCGGGTACCTCCTCCGGGCGACCGCCGGGTCGCTGGACCTCCTCGCGTTCGAGGAGGACGTCGCCGAGGCACGTCGCCTCGCTGCGGCCGGCGACCACGACGGAGCTGCCGGGCGCTACCGCTCGGCGCTGGGGCGGTGGCGCGGCCGTGCCCTGGCGGACATCGAGGGTATCGAGCTCGTCGACCGCGCCGCCGAACAGCTCGAGCTGGCCCGCGCGGAGGCATCGGTCGGGTGGATCGAGTCGGAGCTCCACGCAGGGCGGCACGCGGCCATGCTGCCGGACCTGCGTCAGCTCGTTGCGGAGCATCCCTACGACGAGCGGCTCCGCGGGCTCCACATGACTGCGCTCTACCGGGCGGGTCGGCAGGCCGACGCGCTCGCCGCCTACCGAGAGCTCCGCCGGGTGCTCGACGAGGACCTCGGGCTGGAGCCCGGGCCGGAGCTGGCAGCCCTGGAGCTGCGGATCCTCCGCCACGACCCGGAGCTCGTGGCGCCGCTGCCCGCCTCGCCGCTGCCTGCGGGTGGGCCTCCCGTCACGGAACCCGCGGCCCGCGCCCGCGAGCGCCTCCTGCACGTCCCCGTCATGACCACCTCGCTCATCGGCCGGGAGGCGGAGGTCGCCGAGGTTGCGGCGCTGCTCGCCGGACACAGGCTGGTGACGCTGACGGGTCCGGGCGGGACCGGCAAGACCCGACTCGCGATCGAGGTCGCCCGACGTCTCGACGGCGCGCTCGGCGCCACCTGCTTCGTCGACCTCTCGGGCACGCGCGACGCCGAGCTCGTCCCGGACACGGTCCTCGCGGCCCTCGAGCTCGGGTCCGAATCCGGCCGACCGGCGGTCGAGCAGCTGACCGAGGTCCTGTCCGGACGCCCGACGCTCCTCGTGCTCGACAACATGGAGCAGGTCCTCGGGTCGGCGACGACGATCGCCCGCCTGCTCGCGGCCGCCGCCGACCTGCGGATCCTCGCGACGAGCCGCTCGCAGCTGCAGATCCGGGGCGAGCGCGGCTACCTGCTGGCGCCGCTGCTCGTCGCCTCCCCGGACCGCCCGGCCGCCGAGATCGCCGAGTCCGCCGCGGTCCGGCTCTTCGTCGAGCGCGCGCGGGACGCCGGGGCGACGCTCGAGGTGACCGAGTCGAGCGCGCCGCGGCTCGCCGCGATCTGTGCCCGGCTCGACGGGCTGCCGCTCGCGATCGAGCTGGCGGCCGTCCGGGCGCGTCTCCTCGGATCGGACGAGCTGCTCGAGCGTCTCGGGGGCCGCCTCGCCCTGTTGACGGGCGGGCAGCGGGACCTCCCGGATCGCCAGCAGACGCTGCGCGCCACGATCGACTGGAGTCACGCGCTCCTCAGCCCGCCCCAGGCGACGCGGTTCCGGCGCCTGGCGGTGTTCGCCGGCGGGTTCACCGTGGACGCGGCCGACGCCGTCTGCGCGGACGATCCCGGCGGGTCGCTCGACGACCTGGAGGCGCTCGTGGTGCACAGCCTCGTCCGGCGGACGCCGGGCGAGGACGGTCCCGCCCGCTTCGCGATGCTCGAGACCATCCGCGAGTACGCCCTCGAGCAGCTCCAGGACAGCGGCGAGGCCGAGGCGATCGCGCGCCGGCATGCCGAATACCTCGTCCGCTTCGCCGGGCCGGCGCGCCAGGGGCTCCGCGGCCGCGACGCGCTCGCCTGGACCCGCAAGCTCAACGCCGAGCGCGACAACATCCATGCCGCTCTCGCCTGGACCCTGGCTGCGAGGGAGGGCGAGATGGGCCTGCGCCTCGCCTCGGCCCTCCGGGAGTGGCCCACGCCACCAGCACTCCGGTACTCATGACGAAGTCGAAGGCCCGGCTGCGGTCGTCGAGCAGTTTGCGCGCCACCTGGGCCACCTCGATCATGGTCTCGAGCGTGGCCTGTCG
>JANNHX010000181.1:0-4411 GCA_031404615.1 Chloroflexota bacterium | reverse complement strand
AGAAGGGCGACCGCGTCAAGATCGTGATGAGCGGGAAATACCTGCAGTACAAGACTTACTAGACGCGAGCGGCGGGGCGGATCAGGTAGCCGCCCGATTTTTCGTCGCGTTCGAGCGCGATGAGCTTCTTCTTCTCGGCTCGGGCGTCTTCTGGAGGTCCGTGTTGTAGGCGCAGGCCGACGAGGAGAAGAAGTAGCGCGCCACGCCGGCGCGGTAGGAGGCTTCGGTCAGGTGCGTGTTCACGAGGATGCTGCGCAGGCACTCGACGCGGAAGTTCTCGATGAAGCCCATGCCGCCCATGTCGGCCGCCAGGTTGTAGACCTCCGTGGCACCGCGCACGGCCTCGATGGCGTTCTGCTCGTGGCTGAGGTCCATGGAGATGGACTCGACGCCCGGGACCCGCAGGTACCAGTCGGGGAGCGGCTTGCGATCGATCGCCCGGATGTTGGTGTAGCCCTGCTCGCTGAAGTAGCGGGTCAGCGAGCCGGCGATGAACCCGCCCGCGCCGGCGATGACGATCAGGTCGTCCTTGGCCAGGCCGCGGGTGACCTCGGTGCCGGGGATGGTGTCGGTGAACTGGGCGGTCATCGCGGGCTACCTCTGCGTGGCTTGTGGCGGTGGGGCCGTCCAGCCCCGTCGCGTCTCGGTCCTGCCATCGGCGTGTTGCATGGTAACGTTACCAAGTTCCAGCCCCCTTGTCCAGCCCCGGGGACGGTCCTCTGCGAGCCGGTCGGGCGCAATACCGCGGCGGCCGTGGCGTACGCAGCGGCGGCGCTGGACCGCCCGGACGACGACGTGATGCTCGTGCTCCCGGCCGACCACCTCGTGGCCGCCGAGCCGGGGACCGCGACCTTCCCCCGGACGCGGCATCGGCTGTCCGGCCGGCCTAGCGGTACTCGTCGACCGCCTCGAACATCGCCTCGATGTTCTGGGGCGGGACGTCCGGCAGCATGTTGTGGGCCGGCACGAACACGAACCCGCCGCCGGGCGCGAACGTCTCGATGTTCCGCCGGACGTGGTCCTTGACCTCATCGACCGTCCCGTGGGGGAGCACGACGCGGGTGTCCGCGCCGCCGCCCCAGAACGTGATGTCCTTGCCGAAGTCCGCCTTGAGGCGCCAGGGCTCCATGTCCTTCGCCGTGATCTGGACCGGGTTGATGATGTCAACGCCGGCCTCGATCAGGTCCGGCAGGAGCTTGTGGATCGAGCCGCACGAGTGCAGGAACGTCTTCAAGGTCGTGTGCTCGTGCACATGGGCGTTGAGCGCGGCGTGGCGCGGCTTGAAGAACGTGCGGTAGGTGTCGGGGGACATCAGCGGGCCGCGATCCATGCCCAGGTCGTCGCCGAAGCGGACGATGTCCACGAGGTCGCCCACGGACGCAAACACCTTGTCGAGGGTCGCGATGTGGACCTCGAGGAGCGCGTCGAGGAGCCGGTGGACGTTGGCCTCGTCGGTCGCGAGGTCCATGAGGAAGTTGTCGATGCGGCGCAGGAACGTGCCCCACTCGAACAGGTTGCAGCCCACGACGACCATGAGCGCGCGATCTGTGGAGGCACGCAGCGCGATCGTCCGTTCGCGCAGCTGGGCCCAGAAGTCGGGCTCGCCGGCGTGATCCCACGGGCTGTGGACGAGGCCGGACCAGAGGACCCGCGGCATGACGTCCGCCAGGCCCGAGAGGTCGTCCGGGTACCCGTCGAGGTACGGGAAGTGGGTCTGGTCGAAGAAGTTGGCGCCCAGCGGCATGGTCGCGATCCGCAGGCCATCGCCGTCGAACGCGTCCCAGGCGCCGTCGGCCTGGTGGACCGGCTGGAACCATGCCGGAACGTCGACCTCGATGCCGGACGGGAGCGCCATCGGGTGCCAGTCCTCGGCGCGCGCGTTGAACGTGCGGCCGATGTCCAGCGCGTCGATGCGGAAGCGGTCGAGGAGCTCGTCCGACGGCTGGGCCAGCTGCTGCACGACGTCATACACGCGCGTGTGCTGGTCGGCGAGGCCCAGGTGCTTCACGAGGTTCGCATGCGCGACGGCCGAGATCCCGGAGCTGGGCGTCGAGCCCAGGTCGACGGCGAGCCGGTCGGGCTCACGGTGCTCGATGGTCGCGATGACGCGCTCGCGCGCGGTCATGACCGGCTCACTGGACACGGCGACACCTCGGGAGCTGGGGGAGCGGGCTGGCGGAGCGGACGGGGCGAGTCATCGGATCTAGGCCAGGTAGCGGCCGACCTCGGCGCTGACCTCGTCGTACGTTCGCGGACGATCGTTGAGGCCAGTGATCTCGCCGACGACGCGGAACTTGCGGAAGACGAGGATCCGGCGGGCGAGGTGCACCATCTCGGGCAGGTCCGAGCTGATGAGGATGATCGACTTGCCCTCGTTCTTGGCCAGGTCCCAGATCAGCTGGTGGATGGCTTCCTTGGCGCCGATGTCGACGCCGATGGTGGGCTCGTCCACGATGAGCGTGTCGCATCCGGCCGCCAGCCATTTGGCGATGCTGACCTTCTGCTGGTTGCCGCCCGAGAGCCGGCCAACGATCTGTTCGGGACCCGTCGCCCGCACCTCTACCGCGTCCATGTAGCGCCGTCCGACCTCGCGCTCCTGCCTGAGGCTGATGCCCACGAGCGGGCGCGAGACGCGGTCCCAGACCGTGATCGCGATGTTGGTATTGATGCTCGCCCCCAGGATGAGGCCCTTCTCCTTGCGGTTCTCCGACACGTAGCCCAGCTTGTAGCGCGACAGGCTGTCGGCCATGCCGTGGATGCGGGCGACCTCGCCGCGGACCAGGACCTCGCCATCGTAGGCGCGGTCTTCGCCGATGAGGATCTGGGCGAGCTCCGTGCGGCCGGAGCCCACCAGGCCGTAGAAGCCCAGGATCTCGCCGGCGTGGAGCTGGAAGCCGAGCCCGTCGAAGCGGTCGGGCTGCGTGATGCCACGCGCCTCGAGCACCACCGTGTCGGCCTTGATGTCGAGCGTGCCCAGCGAGCGGTTCACCGCGGACCGGCCGAGCATCATCGTGACGATGGCGTCCTTCGTCAGCTCGCTGGTGGGCCTCGTGCCCACGAACCGCCCGTCCCGCAGGACGGAGACGCGGTCGGCGATCTGGAGGACCTCCTCGAGCTTGTGGCTCACGAACACGATGGCGACGCCGCGCTCGCGGAGTCCGCGCAGGACCCCGAACAGGCTGTTCGCCTCGTGGAGGGTGAGGCTCGAGGTGGGCTCATCGAGGATCAGCACCCGGGCCTCGGCCGAGAGCGCCTTGGCGATCATGATGAGCTGCTTCTGGGCGGCGGAGAGGCCGCCCGCGGTGGTGAGGACCGGGAGGTCGAGGCCCACGAGCTTCGTGAACTCGGCGGCCTCCGCGGCGATGCGGCCCCAGTCGATGGCGCCCCGGCGGCGGAACTGATCGATCTTGTGGAGCATGATGTTCTCGGCGATCGTGGCCTTGGGGACGACCTGGATCTCCTGGCTGACGAGCTGGATGCCGAGCGCCATGGCGTCGCTGTAGCCGTGGAGGCTCAGCTCGGTGCCGTCGAGGGTGATCGTGCCCCCGTCTGGCTGGTAGATGCCGCAGATCACCTTGATCAGCGTGCTCTTGCCGGCACCGTTCTCGCCGACGACCGCGTGGACCTCGCCGGGCTCGAACGCCAGCGAGACGTCGCTGAGTGCCTGGACCCCCGGGAAGGACTTGCTGATCGCCTCGACGTGGAGCATCGGGTTGCTGACTCCGGGTGCGGCGTGACGGGAGGGGGATGGTGCCGGGCGGCCATGGAGGCGGCTGCCCGGCACCGGGGGAGGAGGGGAGCCCGGGTGGCTCCGACTACTTGGTGAGGTAGTCGGTGAGGAGCACGTCCTTGATCTGCGCGGTGACCTTGGCGATGTCGTCCGCGTAGGTGGCCAGGTTGGCCTTGGTCACGAAGGCCGTGCCGGTGTCGACCTTGTACACGTCCGCCTTGGGCGCGTAGCCATCGGCCATGCACATCAGGGACAGCATGGACAGGTAGCCGTGGCCGAAGGGGTTCTGGGAGATGGTGCCGTCCATGACGCCGTCCTCGATCGCCTTGATGACGATGGGATCGGTGTCGATGCCCACGGCGTGGATGGTGCGGTCGCCGCCCTGGGCCTTGTAGTCGGTGAGCACCTGGGCGATGGCGACGCTGGGCGTGAAGCCCGTGGCGATGATGCCGTCGACGGTGGTGCTGTTGGCCGCGATCGCGTCGGTCACCTTCTGGACAGCTTCCTCGGCGCTCTTCATCCCGGAGATCTCCTGGATGATCTTCACGTTCGGATGCTTGGCGACGACTTCCTCGATGCCGGCCTTGCGCAGGACGGTGTTCGGGTCCTCGAGGACCTCGAGGACGTTGATGATGCTGCCCTTGTCGCCCATCGTCGCGATGAGGGCCTCGGTGGCCTGGC
>JANNHX010000180.1:0-9213 GCA_031404615.1 Chloroflexota bacterium | reverse complement strand
AGGATGGGTGGGAGTGCCTCCGTTCGAGGGTGGATCGCGTCGCGGGCGGCCCGGGCGATGGCCGGGTCGGGCGCGGCGACGAGCGCGATCGCCTCGGCGACGTGCCGGATCTCCGTCTCCACGAGCGCCGGCTGGTCGTCCACGATGAGGGCGACGACGTTGTCGCCGGGGATGTCGGCCGCGGTGACGACCACGACCCGCGACCAGTCGAAGGCGGGGTCGAGGTCGATGCCCAGGAGCCGGGCGTGCGGCTGCGTGGAGCGCACGGTTGCGCCGTACCACGCCCCCGGCACGACGATGTCATCCGTGTAGCGGGCGGCTCCCGTCAGCTTGTCGATGCCCTCGCGCCGGAGGGGATCGACCCGGATCGCCCCCACCCGGTCCGCGCCGGCGGCCAAGGTGCTCACGGCGCGAGGATCGTCCGGCGACGGGCCAGCCGCAACGGCCGGATGGCCCGGGCCGGATCTCCCCAACGCCACGCGCACCGCGCCGTCCTCAGGACAGCTCCACGCCGGTCTTGCGCTCCCGCAGGCGGCTCGGGAAGCGGGCGAGGGTGGCGATCACGGCGTCGAACTCGCGCGAGTCGATGCACTCGCCGATCTTGTGCACGTTCTGCTCGATCCCCACGCCGATCCCGATCATCGGCGGGTAGACGAACGTGCCGTCCGAGACCCAGCCCTTGCCGTCGCGGTTGGGGAGCGTCGGATCATCGGGCGGGACCGGGAAGCCGACGCCGTCCGTGGAGAAGATCCAGCGTCCGACGCGCGGCTCGACGTGGAGGGACCCCGTGCCGGTCGTGGTCTCGACGATCGGCGTGGCGCAGGCGGCGTACGCGTCGACGGCCGCCAGGACCGCCGGGTGGTCCGCCGGCGTCACCCAGCCGGGGTAGATCTGGGCGTTGTCGGCCTTCGTGCCGCGCCACGACGGGCGGTCGTAGTACGGCGCGCGGACCTCTACGGCGCAGCCGGCCTCCCGGGCGGCGGCGACGCTGGGCATGGTCTCCACGGCGGCCAGCGCGTCGGCGGGGTCCTCGCCCGCGGTCAGCCGCCGGTCGAAGCGGAACGTGAACCGCTCCGGGACGGCGCAGTCGCTCGGGGTGTCCAGCTTCGCCCAGCTCGCGGTCCGGGTGCCACCGCCCAGGAACGGGTCGACCCCCATGTCGACGCCGTCGCGGTAGCGGGCCGCGGCCTCGACGAGGATCGGCGCGCCCAGCTCCAGCGGGTTGCGGCCCTCCCAGGGCATGGAGCCATGGCAGCTCTTGCCGGTGACCTCGACCTCGATCTGCATCCGGCCGCGCTGCCCGCGGTAGATGCCCGCCGCGCCGTCGTTCGCGCAGCCGGTGCCCTCGGTGAGGACGAGCGCGTCCGGGATCATGTCGGGGCCGGCGTCCGGCCACTCGTGGCGGCGGACGTGCATCATGCTGCCGCCGTCGTTGTCCTCCTCGGCGACGGTCGCGTAGCTGCGGACAATGACCCCGCGCAGGGACCCCTGGTCGCGCGTCTCCATCAGGACCTTGGAGGCCACCACCTGGCTCACGACGCCCGAGAGCTGGTCGGCCGCGCCGCGGCCCCAGACGAGGTGGTGCCACTCCTCGTCCGGCGGCAGGAAGCCCAGCTCCGCCCGCAGGAACTCGCGGTTGAGCCTGCTCTCGTCGACGAGGCCGTCGTACGGGTCGAGGCCGCCCGTCGCCTCGTGCCAGCGGTCGCGCAGCGGCCAGACGGTGTCCGTGTGGCCGTCGAAGTAGACGATGGTCTTCTCGGCGTCCGGGATGCCGTCCGTGCGGTCCATGACCACCCAGACGAGGTTGCCGAACTCGTCGAACCAGGCGTCCTCGGGCCGCTCGACCGCGCCGATCTCCACGAGCGTCCGGCGCAGGTACTCGACGCGGGGGCCCTCGTGGTTGGAGGTCCCGCAGAGAGGGTCGCCGCCCTCGTCGACCGGGCGGTCCACGTAGTCGGCGGGGACGCGGATCGTCTCCTTGAGGATCTGGATCGCGAGCGGGCGATTTGCGCGGGTGAGCTCGGAGATGCGGGCGTCGAGGGTCATCGGGTCTGCCTCGTTGAGGGTCACGTCGGTCGTGGTGGGGGAAGGGATCGGGGTGATCAGGACGCTGCCGCCCGTTCGAGGGCCGGCAGCAGGTCCCGCGCCTTGGCCGCCGCCAGCAGGGCCATGATCGCGTAGACCTTCTTGTTCGCCTGGCGGGCGAGGTCGTGGCGGAACCGCTCCATGACGGCCGGGCTCACCTCGGCGCCGATGTCGGCGGGGAGGCAGTGCAGGTAGAGCCCATCGCCGTCGCGGGTGAGGTCCATCAGCCGATCGTCGCAGATCCAGTCCGTGTGCGCGGCGTTCCGCTCCAGCGCCCGGCGCTCGATGTCGCGCATCGCGCCCGTGTCCTTGGCGCGGTTCGCCGCGACACGCTCGGTCATCAGGTCGTATGGGCCCCAGCTCTTGGGGTAGACGACGTCCGCGCCGGCGAAGGCCGCGTCCATGTCACCCATCACCTCGAACGAGCCGCCCGACGCCTCGGCGTTGGCGCGCGCGGCCTCGAGGGGCTCGTCCATCAGCCGGTAGCCCTCGGGGTGGGCGAGCCGGACGTGTGCCCCGAAGCGGGTCATCAGCGTCACGATGCCCTGCGCGACCGAGAGCGGCTTCGCGTAGCTCGGCGAGTAGGCCCAGCTCATCGTGATCGTGCGGCCGGCGAGCCCGTCGGGGAAGCGCTCGCGGAGCCAGAGCAGGTCCGCGAGGGCCTGGGTCGGGTGGTCGATGTCGCACTGGAGGTTGACCACGGGCACGACGCGCTCGTCACCGGTGGCCGCGAGGTAGTCGTCGATGCCCTGCTTCGCGTCGCGCATGAACCGGTTGCCCTCGCCGAGGATCAGGTCGTGCCGGATCCCGAGGGCGTGCGCGTTCATGCCGAGCATCGCGCCGGTCTCCACCGAGGTCTCGCCGTGGCTCACCTGGGTCGAGGAGCCGTCGACGATGACCGGCTGGCCGCCGAGCCGCGCCGCGGCGCCGCCCCAGGACGACTTGGTGCGCGTCGAGTTGTCGAAGAAGAGGGCCCAGAACAGCTGCTGCGGGAAGAGCGCCGGGACGCGGCCCTCGCGGTCGAGCACCTGCAGCGTCTCCGCCAGCGTGCACAGCGTCTCGATCTCGGGCGTGCTCCAGTCCTGCGTGAGCAGCATGCTGCGCCCGTGCAGGGCATCGAGCGACGCGGCGTCGAGACGGGCGAGGGCGGGCGCTGGCATCGTCACTCCTTTGCTGGTCGGGCTCTGCGGACGCCCGACAGGACGACCGCGACGGAATCGGTGGGGGCAAGGTGGCCGCCGGCACCGAGGGCAAGCAGGCCGGCGACGCCGGCGGTGCCCGTCTCGTCGGCGTCGATCCCGGTGGCGGTGCGCGCGACGGCGTTGGCCTCGAGGAGGGCCGGCTCGTCGACCACGAGCGCTCGACCGCCGGTCAGGAGCATGGCCCGGACGACGGCGAGCCAGTCGTAGGTCTCGTCGTCGAGGATCCCGTGGGCGACGCTGACGGGCTCTGTGTCCCACGGCCGCATGTACACGGAGCGGTGGGTCGCGGCATGGCGGAGGGCGTCGTGCACGCGGCCCGGGTCCAACGGCACGCCGGGCTCCGCCCTGAGGTGCTCGAGCACGAGCGCGTGGGCCCGGGCAAGCGGCCAGGCCCCCTGTGTCTGGACGGTGTCGAGGCGCGGGACGGCGTCGATGGCCGCGAGCACCGCCGCGTCGTCGAACCCCAGCGCGATCCCGGACGCGAGGGCGCCTCCACCCACCTGGACGACGATCCGGTCGAGGGTCGCGCCCGCGGCCCGCAGCCCATCGACGATCTCCCACGCGAGCGTGGCGCCGCCCTCGATGGCGAGGCCGTTGTCCGGCCCCTGGCAGGTGAACGGCACGGCGCCCTCGCCGAGGGCCTCGCCGAGGCGCAGGTATGAGGGGTCGCCGGCCTCGCCCGGGCGGCGGGGGCAGGTGACGACGGCGGCGCCCAGCTCGTTGAGGCGCGCGAGGACGACCGGGTCCGCGGCGTCGGGAACGACGACGCGCAGCTCGCGGTCCGCCGCTCGCGCGACGACCGCCGCCGCCAGCGCGGCGTTGCCGCAGGACGCGATGGCGAGGGGCGCCGCCGGGTCCGCGTCGCCGAGCGCCTCCGCGATCCGCAGCTCCAGCAGGATCCCGAACAGGTGGCGCGCCTTGTGCGAGCCCGCGACGTTGCCGGTCTCATCCTTGACCCAGGCGGTGCCGTTCGGGCCCAGGCCGGACGCGCGCGCGAGCGCCGGCACGCGCAGGAGCGGCGTGATGCGGAAGCCCCGCCCGTCGACCGCGGCCACCGCCTCGTCCAGCTCGCGCACGAGGTCCACGTAGCGGGCGTCGGCCCAGCCCGCGGCGCGGGCGACGTGGTAGGCGTGGAAGAGAGCCCGGTACCGGACGAACGGGTTGGGATCCGGGTCCGCCGGCGGGTCGAGGCGGGCGAGGTCGATGCCGCGGGCCATCACGTGGTCGACGTCGTCGCCCCGGTGCCGGTTGGGGCAGCGAGGCGTGAACGGGCGATGGGCCGGGGCCAGGGCCCCGCAGCCGGCACAGGCCAGCGCGGTCTCGGCCGCGGGCGGCGGCGGGACCTCCTGCCGGCGCCGCGGCGTCGCGCTCACCGGGCGGCGACCTGCGCGTTGAAGTCGCCGATGAGCTCGTCCCAGCGGTGGACGATCTCACGGGTCTCGGTCCAGAACCCCTGGTCGCGGCGCGCCTCGAACTCGTCGAGCGGCACGTCCTGCTGCTCGACCCAGGTGAAGTAGCCGAGGTTGAAGACCCGGTCGCGCTCCGCGCGGGTCATCTCGAGCACGTGGTCCTCGCCCGCGGCCGCGAGCCAGCGGCCCCAGGCCTCGCCCGCGGCGACGGCGTCGAAGCCGCCCGCGAAGTCGCGCCCGGTGATCCGGTCGAGCTCCGTGCCGTACATCGCCGCCCCGTCCGTGGCGACGGTCAGGAGCACGTCGTCGGGCCCGAGTTGCTGCTGGCGCGCGACCTTGATCGCGGCGAGCACGTTGCAGATCGAGGAGAGGCCGAGCGACCCGAGCGCCGCCACGGTCTCCTCGGGCACGCCCCGCCGCGTCACCAGGTACTCGCGCCCGACGGGGGTGTTGAACAGGACCAGCAGGTCATCGGTTGCCCGGTCCGAGACGCCGACCACGAGGTCCGTGGCCATGACGTTGTGGATCAGCGGGATGTGCTTGTCGCCGATGCCCTGGATGTTGTGCTCGCCGAAGCCGCCGCGGAGCATCGTGGGGCACTCGACGGCCTCCACGGCCACGGTCCTCGACCCGAGGCGCTCCTTGAGGTAGTCGCCTGCGCCGATCGTCCCCGCGGACCCTGTCGCGGAGACGAAGGCCGCGGCCCGCGCGCCCGGCCGGTCGGCCGTCACGTGCCGGTACACGCGCTCCAGCGCCCGGCCCGTGATCGCGTAGTGGGCGACGTGGTTCGCGAACTCGCTGAACTGGTTGAAGATCACGGCGTCCGGCTCACGGTCGAGCTCGGCGCACGTGTCGTAGATCTCCTTGACGTTGGACTCCGTGCCGGGGGTGCGGACGATGTCCGCCGGCTCCGCGACCCAGCGCTCGAGCCACTCGAAGCGCTCGCGGCTCATGCCCGCGGGCAGGACTGCCACGCCGCGGCAGCCCATGATCCGGCTGATGGCGACGCCGCCCCGGCAGTAGTTGCCGGTCGATGGCCACACCGCGCGCTGGCTCTGCGGATCGAACTGGCCCGTGACGATCCGCGGGGCGAGGCACGCGTACGCGGCGATGACCTTGTGCGAGCCGATCATCGGGAAGCGGTCGCCCAGGGCGATGACGATGGGCGAGACGACCCCGGTCAGCGACTCCGGCAGGACGAGGTGCGCCGGGACGGCGGTCCGCCTGGCCCTCGACCCGTCGTTGAACCAGTGGGCGCGGAACAGGTTGAGCGGGTCCGGGGCGTCCGGGTCCACGGCGCCGAGGCGATCGGCGACATCGGCCGGGATCGTGTCCGGGTCCGCCAGCTGGGCGAAGGTCGGGAGCCTGACGCCGAGGGATCGGCAGCGTTCCGCCGCCCGGTCACGCACGCGGGCGTCCACGATGTCCCGTTCAAGGCCCAAGCGACGCATCGACTCCTCCATAGCGGCTCCGGCGCCGGGCCCCGCGGGCCCGGGCGCTCATCGGCTAGGGGCCACACGGCACGCGCGGACCCGGACCGGTCATTCCTACCATCGAAGGCCGGAGGGCCCTCGCATAGGGCCAGACGGTCCGACACGGACGGTCGCGAGGAGGCCCAATGGACTTCACGCTGAACGGTCGCACGGTGTCTGTTGACATCGCGCCCGGGGAGTCGCTGCTCCGCGTGCTGCGCGAACGGTGTGGCCTGCGGTCGATGAAGGACGGGTGCTCGCCCGAGGGGTCATGCGGCGCCTGCACGGTGATCGTGGACGGGCACGCGGTCGTGTCCTGCGCGCGGCCGGCGGAACGCGTCGAGGGGCGCGTCGTCGAGACGGTCGAGGGGCTCCCCGAGGACGCGCGAACGCTCTGGGCCGACGCGTTCGTCGCGACCGGCGCCAGCCAGTGCGGCTACTGCTCGCCCGGGATCGTCATGAAGGCCGAGGCGCTGCTGCGCCGCGAGCCCGCCCCCGGGCGCGATGTCGTCGCGAAGGCGCTCGCCGGCAACCTCTGCCGCTGCACGGGCTACGCCTCGATCATCGACGCGATCGAGCTGGCCGCGGCCGTCCGGCGGGGCGAGGGCGAGGCGCCGGAGTCGTCGGGCGTGGCCGTGGCTGGCGCCCGCTACGAGGGCCGCGAGCTCGCGCTCGGCGAGAAGCCGTTCATCGGCGACCTGGTGGCCCCGGGCATGCTCCACGGCGCGCTGCGGTTCGCGGGCGTGCCGCGCGCGGTCGTGCGGCGGATCGACACGACCGCGGCGCGGGCCGTGCCGGGGGTCATCGCGGTGCTGACCGCGGCCGACGTGCCCGGGCGTCGCGAGCAGGGGCTCATCGTCCCGGACTGGCCGCTGCTGGTCGCCGAGGGCGAGACCGTCCGGTATGTCGGCGATATCCTGGCCGCGGTCGCGGCCGAGTCGCGCGAGGCCGCCGTGGCGGCCGCCGTGCTCGTCGAGGTGGAGCTCGAGCCGCTGCCGGCGGTGACGGACCCGTTCGACGCCCTCGCCGACGGCGCGCCGGCCGTGCACCCTGCCGGGAACCTCCTCTCGGTGTCGGCCATCCGACGGGGCGATGCCGAGGCCGCCCTCGCGGGCGCCGCGCACGTCGCGACCGCTAACTACCGGACCCAGTCGATCGAGCACGCATTCCTGGAGCCGGAGGCGGCGCTCGCGGTCCCGCGCGGCGCGACCGGGCCGGATGGAAAACCCGTGACGACGCCCCGGGTCCATGTCTTCTCGCCCGGGCAGGGAGCCTGGGAGGACCGGCGCCAGGTGGCCTCGTTCCTGGGCCTGTCCGCCGCCGAGGTCCTCGTGACGCAGGTTTCGACCGGCGGCGGGTTCGGGGGCAAGGAGGACCTCAGCGTCCAGGGCCAGGCGGCGCTGCTCGCCGTGGCCACGGGACGGCCGGTGCTGCTGAAGCTCAGCCGCCGCGAGAGCCTCCGGTTCCACGTCAAGCGCCACCCGATGTGGCTCGACTACACCGCTGGCTGCGACGCGGAGGGCCGCCTCGTCGCGGTCCGGGCGCGGATCGTCGGCGACAACGGCGCCTACGCCAGCGTGGGCGCCAAGGTCCTGGAACGCGCCGCCGGCCACGCCTGCGGCCCGTACCGCGTCCCGAACGTGGACGTCGAGGCGAAGGCGGTCTACACCAACAACCCGCCGTCCGGGGCGATGCGCGGGTTCGGGGCAAACCAGGCGGCGTTCGCCATGGAGGGCGTGCTGGACATGCTCGCCGAGCAGGTGGGCGTCGACGGCTGGGAGATCCGCTGGCGCAACGCGCTCGACGTCGGCGACCAGTGCACGACCGGGCAGCGGCTCGGCGAGGGCGTGGGGATCCGGGCGACCCTGCTCGCGGTCAAGGACGCCTATCGCGGGGCGCGCTACGCCGGCATCGGCTGCGGCATCAAGAACGTCGGCGTGGGCAACGGGCTCACGGAGCGCGGCCGCGCCGTCGTACGCCCCGAGGCCGACGGGACCGTGAGCCTCTACCACTCCTGGACAGAGATGGGCCAGGGCTGCCACACCGTGTTCCGCGACCTCGCGGCGGCCGACCTGGGCATCGCCCCCGAGCGCGTCCGTGTCCTCGTCGACACGACCCACGAGCTCGACACAGGGGAGACGACCGCCTCGCGGGCGACGATGCTCGGCGGGCGGGCGGTGCTGCGCGCCTGCGAGTCGCTGCGGGCCGCCCTCGCCGGGAGACGCACGGAGGTCCTCGCCGGCCGCGAGTTCGCGGGGGAGCTCGTCGTCGACTGGACGACGAAGCTCGAGGCGGGGGTCGACGAGCCCGTCACGCACTTCGCGTACGGCTGGGCCTCGCAGGTCGTGGTCCTGGACGACGAGGGGCGGATCGAGCGGGTCGTCGCGGCGCACGACGTCGGGCGGGCGCTGAACCCGGTCCTGCTCAAGGGTCAGGTCGAGGGCGGCGTCCATATGGGGCTGGGCATGGCGCTCACCGAGGCGTTCGAGGTCGTCGACGGGGTGCCGGTCACGGACACGCTCAAGTCGCTGGGCATCATCCCGGCGGCCGCCATGCCCCCGGTCGACACGATCCTGGTCGAGGTCCCGCAGCCCGAGGGCCCACTCGGGGCGAAGGGGATGGGCGAGGCGGTGCTGGTCCCGACGGCCGCCGCCGTGGCGGGCGCGCTGTACGCGTTCGACGGGGTGCGTCGCACGCGGCTGCCGATGAGCGACTCGCCCGCGGCACGAGCGCTGCTCCCACGCCTGGCCCGCGAGGCGACACGCAAGGGGACGGGAGGGCAGTCCTGATGTCCGCGGTCACGCCCGGCCTCGTGTGCGCGCACCACCACCTGTACTCGGCGCTGGCCCGGGGGATGCCCGCCCCGCCCAGGGTCGCCACGAGCTTCGCGGAGATCCTCGAACAGGTCTGGTGGCGCCTGGACACGGCCCTCGACCTGGAGATGATCCGCTGGTCGGCCATGCTGGGGGCGCTCGAGGCGCTCGAGAACGGGACCACCGCGATCATCGACCACCACGAGTCCCCCAACGCCATCGAGGGCAGCCT
>JANNHX010000179.1:0-4794 GCA_031404615.1 Chloroflexota bacterium | reverse complement strand
TATTTCTCGGACGGGCAATACCCGTTGAATCTGCCCGCCTGACAGTTCGTTCAGTGTAGCTCCCTTTAGTCCCGATAATCCCATCTCTTCAATAATGGCATATGCATGTTTCTTGTCTGAAGAGGTCATTCTCGAGATAATACCTTTTCTTATCATCAGCCCCGACAGGATTATATCAGTGACAGTAACCGGATAGTTGATGTCTCCTGTTGACATCTGAGGAAGGTATCCTATGCTTTTCGAGTTTAACAATTCATTATTGAAAACTATCCAGGATGGTGAACGGGCCCTCGCGCCAGGTCTGCGGGTTGAGCTCCTCGATGGCCGCGAGCAGGATCCGCAGCTTGGCGCGCAGGTCTGGGGCCACGCCGACGTGCTGGGGCTCCTCGCCGTGCGCTGCGACGCCCTCGTGGGCCTCGCCTTCCGCGACCATCCGCGTGGCGGCATCGACGAGGCGGCTGCGATCGAAGCGCGCGTCGCGCGCGACCCGCAGGATCTCCAGGGCATCGAGGCGCCACGGCCCCGCGGTCATCATGCGGACGAGCGCGGCGTCGTCGTGAGGGTCCCCGATGGCCCGCAGGCCCTGCTCCAGGTCCCGGATCTCGGGCGCCTCGAAGAGGCTCAGGCCGCCGACGACGGTGTACGGGATGTCCTCGTCCCGGAGGCGCGTGACGATTGCGTCACGGTGCTTGTGCTTGCGGTACAGGATGGCGACGTCGTTCCAGCGCCGGCCAGTGGCGGGGGCGTCGGTGGCGCCTGGGCCCGCGAGCGTGCGGATCGCGTCCACGATCGCGACGGCCTCGTCCTCGCTGCCCGCGCACAGGTGGAGCTCGACGGGGGCGCCCGCGTCCTTGTTTGTCCAGAGGCGCTTGTCGGGCTCGAAGCGGGTGCTGTTGTGCTCGATGAGGTGGTTCGCGGCATCGAGGACGTGGCGCCTGCTACGGAAGTTCTGGTCGATGCGGAGGCGGCGCGGCCCCCCGAATCGTGCCTCGAACTCCGTGAAGGCGGCGTAGGACGCGCCACGGAAGCGGTAGATGGACTGGTCGTCGTCCCCCACCACCATCACGTTGGCGGACCGGTCCGGGGTGCGGCCGAGGAGCTCGATGAGCTCGATCTGGGCGACATTGGCGTCCTGGAACTCGTCGACGAGGATGTAGCGGAACTGGCGCTGCCAGCGCCGGAGGACGTTGGGGCGGGTCTTGAACAGGCGGGCAACGAGGGCGATCTGCTCGCCGAAGTCCAGGGCGCCTCGGGCCGCCAGCTCCGCCTCGTAGGCGCGGTAGACGGTGGCGAGCTCGGCGAGGCGCATGATCTCGAGGGCGGCGCCGTCGCGCTCGTACTCCTCGGCCAGGGCATCGATCCGGGCGTGGTGCTCGCTCGCGAACTGGTTGCGGCCCTTGGCGTGGCCGTCGCCGGCAACCGAGCGGCGGGCCTCGCGATCCGTGGCCTTCACGAACATGCGGGCGTCGTACTCGCCCAGCTCGCCGGCGTCCTCCGCGCGCTCCCTGGCCCGAAGGCCCTGGTAGGCGCCGCGGACGGCGCGCAGGGGGGCCAGGTTGCCCTGGACCGCGAGGCGGATCGCGGCGTCGTCGTAGCGCCCGTAGCGGGCCTCGTAGACGCGGCGCTCCTCGGCGACGAACACGTCGAAGTCGTCGGGGTGGACGAGCTCGTCCTTCGCCCGGTTGATGAAGCTCACGAAGCCCGGGAAGGCGTAGTCCGAGTGGTAGCGGAGGCCGAGGTTGGGGCGGATGTCGCGCAGGAGCAGCATCTGGCCCACGCCGTCGAGCACGTCCGGGCGCGCCGGGAGGCCGGCGTCCGCGCTGCTCTCCGTGAGGACGTGCTGGCAGAAGCTGTGGAAGTTGCTCACGCTCATGCGCGCCCGCACGGCGGGACCGACGCTCTCGTCCAGGCGGGTCTGGAGCTCCTTCGCGGCCTTGACGTTGTAGGTCAGGACGAGGATCTGCTCCGGGACCAGCGGGGCGGCGAACGGGTCGCCATGCCTGGGGGTGGGTTCCGCGGCCAGGGGGCCGGCGAGGTTCCCCTTCGTCTCCATGAGCCAGCGCACGCGTTCCACGATGACGCGCGTCTTCCCCGTCCCGGCGCCGGCGATGACCACGACGGGTCCGTCGTCCGCCTCGACGATGGCGCGCTGCTCGGGGGTGAGCGTCTGGGCGGCCGGCGTGGGCGGCGCCCCTGCGCCGTGCATGGAGCGGTCCAAGGGTTCGGTCACCGGATGATCCGGCCGATGGATGGAACATCCATCCGGTGGGAGGGCGCCACAGCGGACAGGTGTGCCATAGAGCGCGCGAAACGTACGGTCACCGGACCGTTGTGCCGCTGGGTGCACGCGGGGCGGGGCGGCGAGAGGGACGGTGATCCATGGCTAGTACCGGTACAGGGATGCCACGAAGGGCACCCGGTTGAAGAGCATCACGCCGAGGGGCAGGCCGATGATCGTGAGCACGAGCGCGTAGCCGATCGTCATCACGACGCCCGATAGCCACCAGCCCACAAACAGGAACCAGGCCCCGCGCGCCACCCAGTGCACCTGGTCCAACCGCGCGACGGTGGACACCGTGCGTCCGTAGCCATCGGTCGACGTGTAGACGGTGCTCGTGCGCGGCCGCAGCGTGAGGACCGTGGGCAGCCGGTTGACGAGGTAGATCCCGAGCGGCAGCCCGATGATCGTGACGAGCGCGAGCCACGCCACGGCGCTGACGATCCCCGTCGCCCACCAGCCCACGAACACGAACCAGAGGGCACGCGCGAGGTACCCGGGACCCGCCTTCGTCTCGGTCACGGCGAAGACAGGTGTGGCGGCACGCGCATACAGAACGGGTGCGGGCGGGACGGGCCGCATCGGCGCGGGCGGGGGCGGCGACGGCGGTTGGATCATTCGCCACCCATCCTGGGGCATGGCCGTGACAGGTTGGGTGTCATCGCTCGGATCCGGCGAATCCTGCGGGTCCTTTGTCTAAGCGCGATTAGACTAAGTCCGCTTCGACTAAGCGGACCTGTGAACGCCCTCATCCCTGCCCCGCCAATCGCCCGGCCAGCCCCGGCGGCGCGATCACGACCAGGTGCGCCGTCGCGCGCGTGAGCCCCGTGTAGAGCAGCGCATCGAGCCGCTCGCCCTCGTCCGGGAGCTCGCACAGCACCACGACCGGCCGCTCCAGCCCCTTGAACCGGCGCACGGTCTCGAACAGGACGATGTCGGCGTCGGGCGGCTCGTCCGGGACCTGGTCCGCCGGGAGGGCGAGCGAGGTGCCGTCGTCCGCGATGGCGCCGTTCCACAGGACCAGGTTCCCGTAGGTCCGCTGCTTCCACACGTCGCTCCTGCTCGCGGTCCTCCCCGAGAGCACGACGATGTCCCATGCGCGGATCCCCTCGACCTCGGTCAGGCGGTGGAGCTGGCGCCGGACGGCCTCGACGGTGTCACGCCCGGGCTCCGCGGTGACGCGCACGGGCTCGCGGCCGGTATCGATGACGGGCACGGGGCGCGTGGGGCCGTGGTAGAACGTGGCGGCGAGCTCGGAGACGGGCGCCGGCGAGCGGTAGTCCTCGAACAGCTCCAGGCAGTCCAGGTCTGGCATGCGCGAGACGATGTCGTCGCGGTAGAGCGCCTGACCCGGGTCGTGGAAGATCCACAGGATGCCGTCGACGGGATCGAGCAGCAGCCGCTCGAGGGTCCGCAGCCACTCGAGGGTGAAGTCCTGGCCCTCGTCCACGACGATCGCGTGGAAGCGGCGCTCGGGCAGCGCGACCAGGGCAGCGTCGAGAGCCTGCGGAAGGGCGTCGTCAAACCAGGCCTGGAGCTCTGCTGCCTTCGTGGGCTTCGTGCCGAGCGTCCCCGCCTCGCGCCCGAGGGTCTCGCACAGGCCGTGGAACGTGGTGACCTCCGGGCGGCGGTCGGCGGGCTCGTCGTCCTCCTCGATCGCCCGCATCACGGACGTCGCGAGGGGCTGATTGAAGCAGACGAACAGCGTCCGATAGCCCTCACGGGCGAGGCGCCGCGCCTTCTCCACCGCGACCAGGCTCTTGCCGCTGCCCGCGGGGCCGATGACTTCCATCCGCCGCTTGCCGCGCTGCTGGTTGAGCACGAACAGCTGGGCCCGGGACGCGGCCAGGAGGCGCTCCTTCGCGTCGTCCACGTCGCGGCGGACCAGGCGGCGGATCATGGCCGACGGAGCCAGGAAGACCTCGATGGCCTCGACCTGGGGTGCCGCCAGCGGGCGGCCCTGCGAGCCGTCGCCGGTCCAGAACGCCCAGATCCGGTCCAAGGCCTTCCGGGTCTGTGCCGCGTCGGAGAGGATCTCCGCGTCCAGGATCAGCTCCCGCTCGACGTCCGGGCCGAGGAGGACGTGGCCACGGGGCAGGCTCGCGAGGTCCGCGAAGGGGAAGGCGACGGCATGGCCTCGACGCAGCTCGCCCCGCCTCGGGCCATCGGGGAGCTGCTCGATCCTGGCCGCCAGGTCGTACTTGGCATCCCTCGCCTGCTCGAACGGCGAGCGCGGCAGGGGCTCCTTGCCGAGGTACCAGCGACCGGAGGCGTCCCGAGATGGCTCGCCGGCCTTGACCTCGATGACCAGGAGGCCGTGCTCCGGGTGGAGGAGCACGAGGTCCGCCTCACCGTCGTGGGCCGGGCCGCCGGCGCGCGTGTGCGCGACGAACGGGACGTTCGCGTAGCAGCGGACGCCGTCGGGCAGCACCGCACGGACGCGTTCCTCGACGAGGCGCTCGGCCTGTTCCCCCAGGACCCCCACGCAGTGACCTCCGCGGTTCACGGGACACTGC
>JANNHX010000178.1:0-6081 GCA_031404615.1 Chloroflexota bacterium | reverse complement strand
GCCCGGTCCCGCAAGCGGCCGGAGGACAACGGCTCCGAAGCGGAACGGGCTGGAGGGTCATGACGCCGGCGGCAACGCCGCGAACTGCGCCTCGGCCGCCGCCGCCACCCGCTCGCGCCTCCGCGAAGTGCCGCATCGGGGCACGGTTCGATCCAACCCGAAGCCGCTCAGCGGGATGGCCGAGACGATGAGCGGCACCGAGACGCCCACCAGAACCAGGTGCCTGGTGCCTGGGAGAGTGGAGGGAGCGCCGAGCGGATCCTGCGGGAAGACCGTCCCAAGCAGGACCGCTTGCACGGCGAAGAGACTGATCAGGCTCCAATCGGCTGAGGCGTGGGACGCTCGAAGGCGCGGAGCACTCGCCTTCCCGACGGGTACGTCAGCTCCTCCGCGACGTGCTTGGTGCGAGCCCCCGATGGAGGCCGAGCACCCACCCGGGCGTGACCCTAGCGTCGTGGTTCGTCCGGCTCGCCCGTCGGCCACGGCATCCCAGGGTGGCCCTCGACCCCCGGCGTCTCCGGGCGTCGCCACGACGCGGCGATCGCGACGGCGAGGATCGACCCCACGATGACGAGCGAGAGGATCGGGTCGATCTTGATCCCCAGGTTCACCACGGTCAGCTTCACACCGACGAAGACGAGGATGACGGCGAGACCGAGCTTCAGGTAGCGGAACCGGTTCTTCAGGTCTGCGAGGAGGAAGTAGAGGGCTCGCAGGCCGAGGATCGCGAACGCGGTCGACGTGTAGACGATGACCGGGTCGGTCGTGATCGCGAAGATCGCCGGGATGGAGTCGACGGCGAAGATCAGGTCCGTGACCTCGACCGAGATCAGGACGAGCAGCAGGGGGTTGCCACGCGCTTCGCGTTCACACGCGTGAAGAATCGCTGGCCGTCATAGGAGTCGGAGAAAGGGAGGTGGCTGCGAGCGAACCGGACGACCGGGTTCTGGCTGGGATCCTTCTTCGGTTTGCCGTGTGACAGGGCCATCCGGATCCCGGTGAGGATGAGGAACGCGCCGAAGATGTAGAGGACCCACTGGTAGGTCTCGATGAGCGCGGAACCGACCACGATCGTCACGAAACGCATGGCCAGGGCCCCGACGACACCCCAGAACAGGACCCGGTGCTGGTACCGGGCGGGCACGGCGAAGGCCCCGAAGATCAGGGCGAAGACAAAGACGTTGTCGACCGAGAGGCTCTTCTCGATCAGGTAGCCGGTGAAGTACTCGATGCCCTTGGTCGGTCCGAGCCAGAACACGACGAAGACGCCGAAGCTGACGCCCAGACCCACCCAGAAGGCGCTGAAGATCGCAGCCTCGCGGATGTGGACGACGTGCGCCTTCCGGTGGAACACGAAGAGGTCCAGGAAGAGCAGGAACGCGATGAACGCGAGGAAGAGGATCCAGTAGATCGGCTCGATGGTCTGGGTCATGCGGCAGCTCTCGTCTCTCGTGTGGGGAGGCGGCGCGCCTCAGGGCGGCGGGCAGGGGTCATCCGCGACGTGCAGCCACCCCTTTGTGCCCGGACCCAAGGCCGGAGGCTCGCGCCCATGGTTGTTGGGTGCGGAGTCCCGCTGGCGACAATCATGCGCAACCCACGCCCAGGGATGGGGCCAGTTCGAGGCTGTTGGCGCGAGACCGGATCTCGCTGGACGTGTCGATGACTGCGCGAGAGCCTGTCAGGCAGCGACGGCGGTGCTGTTGCGAGCGCGGTCAGCGAGCTCGCTGACGAGCTCGGCGACCTCGGCCCGGACGTTCGTGTCCGAAAGGACCAGGTCATCGTCGAACGCTCGTTCCGCAAACGGAACGGCCACGAGATGGTCGAGCACGTCCGAGCGGGTGCGGCGCAGGATCCGCACGACCGACTCGATCCCACCTGTCGCACCACTCCCGCCGGTGGACGCGCCCATGACCCCGGCGGGCTTGCCGGCCAGGATCCTTGCAGGACCGCGGGAGGCCCAGTCCAGTGCGTTCTTGAGGACACCACTCGTGGCGCCGTTGTACTCAGGCGTCGCGATGAGCAGCACGTCCGCTTCGACGATCGCACGCCGCAGGGCAACGACCGTTGCGGGAAGACCCTGGGCCTCGACATCTCCGTCGTAGAACGGGAGGGCGCCCAGCCCGTCGAACGTCTCGACGGACACGCCGCTCGGTGCGAGCTGCTCCGCAGCACGCGCGAGCGCCCGGTTGTATGAGTCCCGGCGGAGACTGCCCGCAAGGATCAGTATCTTGGTCGTCACATCCATGGCGTCGTTACCCCTCTCGTTCAGCTGTGAATCAGGGTTCGTCTGGGCGGGGAGGGTGGATGGGCTGCTCCCGCGATGGCGCGGGCCGCGGAGCGAGGGCAGATCGCCGCGCGCCCCGCCGTCGTGGGCGACATCAGGGCCCCGACGCCCCGAATCCACGCATCTGGTGGGCCGCGAGGAGCGAAGGGACGAGTGTCGGCATGCATGGCGCCCGTTCGTGTTCCGCCGTCGATCTGCGAGGCCGTTGATGCAGCGCATTCTCACGTTTTCGCACCACGTCGCGGCGGAGACCCTCCGACCGGCTCGATGGGCGCGTCTCGACGACCCTGTGCCTCGGGGCGAGACCGTTCGCATCGACCGGACACTGGCGGAGCGGCAGATTCCGGCCCACGTGGCCTCGGCTTCCCGGAGCTCGGACGAGACGGCGTCATGAGCGGGGCCGCGGGTCAAGCGCCGCCTGTCGCCATCGTGACGGGCGCGACCGGTGCGATCGGCTCGGCCACGGCCAGACGACTCCTCGCGGCCGGTTGGCGCGTCGCGCTCGTTGGACGGGACCGCGAGCGGGTAGGCGCCCTGGCGGCCGAGCTTGGGCCGCAGGCGCTTGCCCTCGTTGCCGATGCAACCGAGTCGTCGGCCGTTGACGCGGCGTTCGGCGCGGTCGTGGAGCGCCTCGGGCCGCCAGGCGCATTGGTCCACGCCGTTGGCTCGACGATGCTCAAGCCCGTCCATGCCCTGTCCGACGCCGAGATCGAGGAGGTCTTGGGCGTCAATCTCCTGTCCGCCTTCTACGCGATGCGAGCCTTCGTGCGAGCCGCTCCTCGAGGTGAGCCGGCCTCCATCCTGCTGTTCTCATCGGCCGCAACGAGGATCGGGCTCCTCAATCACGAGGCGATCGCCGCGGCAAAGGGCGGGATCGACGGCCTCGTGACGTCGGCGGCAGCGACCTACGCCGCGCGGGGGATCCGGGTGAACGCGATCGCGCCCGGCCTCGTACGGTCGCGCCTCACCCAGCGCCTGGTCCAGAGCGAATCCACGCTCCGGGTCTCCGAGGCGATGCATCCACTCGGCCGCATCGGCGACGCAGAGGATGTGGCCGCCCTGGCGGCATTCCTCATCTCGTCCGAGGCAGGATGGATCACCGGCCAGGTGATTGCCGTCGACGGAGGGCTCTCAGGGATCAAGCTGGCTCCCCGACCGTAGAGCGCGCACGCCGTCCTCTCTGCGCAGGGCACTAACGTGCGCACAACGCTCGATCGACAGACGCCGGAGAACCGGTCGGGTCGGCTCGACGATTTGCCAGGATCCGACCGCGGCGCCCAGCGTCAGACCTCGTCGGCGACGACCATCGGGAGGCCGAGAACGGGACCCAGCCGGTCCGCCGCCATGCCTCGGAGCCGCTCCGCGAGACTCGGCCGGATCACGTCGGATGGCAGGACCACGATGGCGCCGCCAAACCGTCGGCCCGCTTGCGCCAGGCCCTCTGCACCGGAGGCTGTCGGGAACCAGCCGCCAGCGACCACGCCGGCCGCCGTCGCCGCCTCGAGGTAGGTGATCAGGGCCCCCCGGCCCTCACGGCGCGCGACGGTGATGTCGAACAGCCGATCGGGCGACGGGCGGTCGGCATCGTCGCCTCGCATGTCGTGATACGGGCTCCCGAAGCCCTCAGCCGAGCGGTCGACGATGACGAGGGCGCGGCCCTCACGTCGGGCGAGAGCCAGGGCGGTGATGAACGCGAGACGGTCAGCCCCCCGACCCACGGCCACGACGACCGCTCCCGCTCCGGCATCGGCATCAGGGGCAGGATCGTCGAGGAGAGCGTCGCTGGCCTTGACCAGCTCCAGGGCGGACGCCGAGGGCGTGATCGCCTTGGCGGGCGGAGGCGGTGCCCCGATCGGCAGGAGGGTGCGGATGAGGAGGTCGATCACGTCCGCATCGTCGGAGACGAAGCCGACGAAGCGCTTGCCCGGGCTTGCGGCGCCACCGATGCCGAACGCCTTCGCGTCACCCAGCTCGTAGCTGACGAAGGCCAGGGGCTCCGGAGAGTCGCTCACCAGGAACCACTGGTTCTCGAGGCGGCGGGTATCAGCCGGCAAGGCCCGGTAGTCGAGGTCGTCGAGCCCGAGGCCTTCGGCGTGTGACCCCGCCGCCCACGCGACCACCTGGGTTCCGGCAGCGAGGAGAGCTCGGTACCGCTCCGCCTCGACGTCGAACTTGGCGGCAGCCTGGAAGCCGACGAGGAGCCGTCCCCCGGTCGAGGCGCGCTCGATGTCCCGGGTCGTTCGCAGCATGGCGCGCGGGTCGTAGATGAAGAGGTGGCATCGGGTGCGCGGCCCAATGCCTCCGCGAGGCGTCGGCCGATCTCGAAGATCCCCGAGTCACCGGCCCCGACCGGGTATGTCCAGTCCGTGTCCCTGGCAGCCATGTCGCTGCGCTCCTTGCGTTCGTCAGCTTGAGAAACCCGTCTCTTGTTCGCGTCGCTCCGTGCACCGGATTGCCGCCCGCCGTGCCGCGCGACGTGCGTTTGCCGATCGGCTGCCAATCCGCGGACCATGGCTTTCCGAACCCCTGACATGGCGCCGTTTCGTTCCCTGGTCTCAACGCCCGTCGACAGCCTTCGGCGCCGGGTCGTTCGTGAGGCCGAGGGGCTGTTCTCCCATGCGGATGACCCCCTCGCCGACACGCTCCTCTATAGCGGAGATCCGGGGCTGTTCGGTCCGGGCTCGATCACCTGGGAGCTCATGGGCGACGTGTCGACCTTCATCGGCGGCATCCGCGCGCTGCTGGTCCAGGCGGCGCATCCGGAGGTCGTGGCGGGCGTCGCGGACCATTCGCGCTACCGCGAGGACCCGCTGGGACGCCTGTCGCGAACCTCGAACTATGTGACCGCGACCTCGTATGGCGCCATGCCGGAGGTGGACGCCGCGGTCGGGGCGGTGCGGCGCGCGCACACCAGGGTGCGAGGGACGTCCCATCGCGGCATCCCCTACACGGCGGGGAACCCGGCGCTGGCTGCGTGGGTCCACAACTCGCTCACGGACTCGCTCCTTGTCGCAGCACAGGTGTTCGGTCCGCGGTCGCTGTCGACGGAGGAAGCCGACCGGTTCGTCACGGAGCAGGCGCGAATCGGCCGTCTCCTCGGCGCCGACCCCCTGCCTGAGACGGCCGCGGACCTCGCCCGATGGGTCGCGGAGCACCCCGCCGTGGCGCCTTCTCCCGGCATGGTGGAGGCTGTCCGGTTCCTCCGGCAACCGCCCCTGAGCCCCGCCGTGATGGTCAGCTACCGACTGATGGCGGGGGCTGCCGTTGCCACGCTCCCGGAGCAGTTGCGGGCAGTCCTGGACGTCCGCGCCCGCGGGGCGCCGTTCCCGTCGGTCGTGCGTCCATGGGGTCGCTACGGTGGATGCTCGGCTACTCCCCACGATGGCGTGTGGCGCTCCTCCGCGCGGGAGCGCCCATCCCGGAGGACAGGTTCAAGCAGAAGACGCCCTTCGAGACGATCGCCCCCGCGACCCATCACTGACGGCCTGGGCGCTCGCGCCAGTCCGCCAATCCGTCGCGTCGCCTTCGCCCGGCTGGCCGGACTCGACCATCGTGGCTGGCGGGGCAGGGGCAGGCGGCCCCAGGGCGACGAGGTATTGACGCGTTTCGGGACACCAATCCGCTGCAGACCGCCCGGCCACGAGCACCCCGCCGCCGGGCCGTCCAGCTCGCCTGGGTGACTCGGGCTCCCTTAGCCCGGATCCACCGACCCCCCGGCGTGATTCACGATCCGGGACAGCAGAGCAGGTGCCCATCTGATCGGGAATGATGGCGTTGCGAGACAGCCCATCGGCCCC
>JANNHX010000177.1:0-3827 GCA_031404615.1 Chloroflexota bacterium | reverse complement strand
CGCGGCTCCGCGCCGGCGACGAGACGCGCCCGGTCGCGGAGGCGGCGGCGCGCGAGGCACGCCTCCGCGGCGGCGGACTGGTGGCCGGGCCCGTCGACGCCATCTCGGAACGCGGTACCGCCGCGGTGCGGGCGTTCGGGGAGGCGTCACCGCCGGTCGTGCTGGTGGGCACGCGCGGGTGGGATCCCGCGTGGGCACGGGAGCCGCCGCTGGTCCTGGACGCCCCCGTGCCGGACGAGGGGCAGCGCCACGAGCTCTGGGTCAGCGCCCTGGACGGCGCGGCGCCGGCGGGCTTCGATCCGGACGCCGCGACGCGCGCGTTCCGCCTCGGGCCGGAGCAGGATGTCCGCGCGGCGCGCGCGGCACACCGGGCGGCCGTCGCGGCCGGCCGGGACCTGGAACAGCCGGACATCGCGGGCGGGGCCCGCGCGCAGAATGCCGCGGGCCTGGAGCGGCTCGCGCGGCGGGTGGCGCCGGCGGCGGGCTGGGAGGACCTGATCCTGCCGCGCCCGGCCGAGACCCAGCTTCGCGAGATCGCGGCGCGCGCCCGGCACCGCGACCAGGTCATCGGGGTGTGGCGGATGGGCCCCGCGGCGGCCCGCGGGCGCGGCGTGACCACGCTGTTCGCCGGCGACTCGGGGACCGGCAAGACGATGTCCGCCGAGGTCCTCGCGGGCGACCTCGGCCTCGACCTCTACGTCATCGACCTCTCGACCGTCATCGACAAGTACATCGGCGAGACCGAGAAGAACCTCGACCGGATCTTCACCGAGGCTGACGGCGTGAACGGCGTGCTGCTCTTCGACGAGGCGGACGCGCTCTTCGGCAAGCGCTCCGAGGTCAAGGACGCGCGCGACCGGTACGCCAACGTCGAGGTCGCCTACCTGCTCCAGCGGATGGAGCGCTTCGACGGGATCGCGATCCTGACCACGAACCTGCGCGCCAACGTCGACGATGCGTTCACCCGGCGCCTGGATGCGATCGTGGACTTCCCGCTGCCCGACGAGGCGGACCGGCTGCGGCTGTGGGAGCGCAACCTGCCGGCGCGGGTGCCACGCGAGGGCGAGCTGGACCTCGCGTTCCTGGCCCGCCAGTTCCGCGTCTCCGGCGGCAACATCCGTAACGTGTGCGTGTCGGCCGCCTACTTCGCGGCTGCCGCCGACCGCCCGATCTCCATGGCCGACCTGATCCGGGCCACCGAGCGCGAGTACCGCAAGCTCGGGCGCCTCACCGTGGAGGCGGAGTTCGGGCCGTACATGCACCTGCTCGACGCCTGACGGGGCGCCGGCGCTACGACGCCGGCCCTACGACGCCGGCCCTACGACGCCGCCGCCGCGCGACCTGTCAGCACCGCGGGCACCATCACGCCCGCGTCCACGGCGACGAACCAGCAGGACGCCGTCAGCAGGTCGCCGGGCTCGCCATCGGGAGCGCGGAGCGGGATCGCGAGCGACCACCCGGGCCCCGTCTCCACGCGGCCTGCCCCGAGGTCGCGGACCTCAGCCGAGCCCACCGGGGCACCGTCCCGCCAGCGGGTGACCTCGGCCCACCCGGCACCCAGCTCCAGGGCGAGCGGTCCGTCGCCGCGGTGCTCAAGCACGAGGCCACCGGGGGGCGCGATGACGAGCGCCACGGCCGCGGCTGGAGACGCCGGCAGAACGTCGTCCAGGAGCGAGCGCGCGGCGGCGAGCAGCTCGCCCCACGGCCCGTCGACCGTCCCGTGGACCGTCGTCTCCAGCTCGTGTCCGCCGGCCGCGAGCGATTCGACGGTCGCGTCCGCGGGCACGTCGTCGTGACGCGGCACGCCCACCCCGGCGACCCGCTCGACGAGCGCCAGGAGCCCCGCCGGATCCGCGGCCCGACCACGGCACGACCCCACGATGGGTCCCTGCGAGAGCCACCCGGTCAGCGCCCCGTCGTCGGCCACCTCGAGCAGCTCGCGGGCGGGCGGCGGCGCGTCGGACAGCCGGGGCGAGGCGCAGCAGCCTCACTTGGGCCCCACCGTCCAGGCCTTGTCCGGGTAGGACCGCTTGATGATGTCGAGGAAGTGGCGCATGTGGCGCGGCTCCACCGCGTGGTCGTGTTCGGCTGCCGGGCCCTTGAGACCCTCTGGATCACCCATGATGCTCCGGCTCGCAAACGAGAACACGGTCTGGATCATCCACTTGTCGCCCTTGGGGAGCTTGTCGCGCATCGCCTCGATGAGGTTCTTGGTCAGCATCCCCCCGTACTTGGCGTCATAGGCGGTCCTCACGGCCTGGGCGAACTCGCCCTGCTTGGGCACGCCGTCCTTGATGAGCCCCACCTGGGTGAGGATGGCCGTGGCCGACGGCGCCCGCTGCGTCTCGTCGTCGAGGTACAGGGCGCCGTGCAGCTGGACGGCGACCTCCTCGGCGGTCTGCCCGGACGCATTGCCCGGGCCGGCCGGCGTGTCACCAACGATCGACGTGAAGTCGCCGGCGGTGCGCTGGTACTCGTCGGGCAGGCCGACGAGGTGCCCGAACTCGTGGGGGACCGTGCTGTCCTTCATCCTGAGGTACCAGTTGGCCGCGTCTGCGCGATCCTTCCACCAGTTCTCGGGCTTCGGGTCCGTGTTCTTGTGGACCGCAACAGTGTGGTCGCCGCTCGAGTCGTTGCGCATCACGATGTTGATCGGGATCTTCATGCCGCCGGGCTCGACCGCGGCGAACTGGTCCCACTTGTCGTGGACCTTCCGGTTCCAGTCGGCCAGCGGCACGGCGACGCCGTCGTCGGGCTTGAAGTGGACAGCGACCTCCACGCGGAGCTGCTCGGGCTCCAGCATCCACTCGAACTTGCCGGTGCCCGCCGTGACGTAACCCTCGGTCATCTCCTGGCGGATGGAGTTCTCGAAGTCGCCGGCCGCCTTGATCCCCACGAGGTCGAGCGCCCGCCGCAGGTCCGCTCCGGAGAGGTCGTCCATGAAGTCGCGGTCGAGGTGACGCCCGGTGAGCGCGAGGTACTCGCGCTTGATCTGCGCGATCTCCTCGGGCGTGCGGCCTTCGAGGGCGTTCCAGATCTGGTCCTCCTCGGTGCCGAGATCGGCCATCGCGTCGCGCAGCTGGCCGGCGATGGCCCTGGCGCGCTCCGCGGTCGCGGCGGCTTGCTCGTCCTCCGGCAGCGTCGAGGCCTCCTTCGTGCTCTCGAGGCCGCGCTTGACCCGGGCGAGCTCGGACTCGGTGAGCTCGTCCGCGAGGTCCGCCTCGAGGTCGTGGGTGTCGCCGAGCCCGAGATGCCTGTAGGCCTCGCCGATGGCGGCGTAGTCGCTGGGCGTCCGGCCGGCGAGCGCCCCGTAGATCGCCTCCTCGTCCGTGCCCCAGCCGGACATCGCCTTGGCGAGGCGCTGCGCGATGGTCTCCGCCTGCGAGATCGACAGCTGGCGCTGGACGACCGCGCCCGACCGGATGGCCTGGACCGTCGCCTGGTTGCCGGCCGTCCGCTGGAGGGTCGCGGCGTCGTCTGGCGTGCGCACCCCGGGGGCCAGGGTGGCGCCGGGGCCGCCCGCCTGCGCTCGGGTCGCGGGGGCGGACGTGGCCGGGGCGGACGTGGCCGGGGCGGGGGCGCGGCCTCCCTGCATCGACCGCTCAGCGTGCGTGCGCATCGACCGGATCGTAGTCGCAGGCGACGGAGACGGGCTGCCCGTTGAGGCAGACTTCCGGGCGCTCCACCCGGGAGGGATTGCGGCGGCTCCCGGCGTGGGCGATGCTGCCGCAAGCCACAGGAGGGACCAGCGCATGCGCGATTTCGAGCGTGACCCCAGGCGGCAACCGCACAGCGAGCGGGCGACACCGGCGAAGGAGACGGCCGCT
>JANNHX010000176.1:0-4693 GCA_031404615.1 Chloroflexota bacterium | reverse complement strand
CGCGGGTGAGGTGGATCCCGACGCGCTCGTCGTCGCCGTGCTGACGGGCAACGGCCTCAAGGACCCGCACACCGCGGAGGATGGCCTCGAGGTGAAGGTCACCGAGGCCGAGCCCACGGTCGCGGGCGTGGCGGAGGCCCTAGGCTGGTGGTGACGCCGCCCGTCCCGGGCAAGGTCCCGATCGCCAACCCGCCGCGGCTGCCGGTCGCGCCCCTCGACGAGGCGGCGTGGGCGGGGCTGGTGGGCCGCCGGCTCGTCATCGACGTGCCCGGCTCCACGGCGAACCTGGGCGCCGGGTACGACTGCCTGGGCCTGGCGCTCGACGTGTGCAACACGGTGTCGGTCGAGGCCTCTGACGACGACGGCGGGCTCACCCTCGACGTGACCGGCGAGGGCGAGGGCGAGCTGCCCCCGGTCCGGGGCAACCGCTTCGTGCAGGGCCTGGAGGAGGCGCTCGAGGCGCAGATCGGCCCACGCCCCGCCACCATCGGCTGGCACATCGCCATGCACAACCGGATCCCGTTCTCGCGCGGCATGGGGTCGTCCGCCGCCGCGTCCGTGGGCGGCGTGTTCGCCGGGCACCTGCTGGGCGGCGGCCGCCTCACCGAGGCCGAGCAGCTGCGCCTGGCGACTGCGCTGGAGGGCCATCCCGACAACGCCTCGGCGGCGCTGCTCGGCGGGTTCGTCGTTTCGGCGCACCTGGGCGAGCGGGTCGAGGCCGTGCGCTTCGACGCGCCGGAGGACCTGCGGGCCGTCCTGTTCATCCCGGACCGCCGACTGTCCACCGCGGACATGCGGCGCGTCCTCCCGGCCGAGGTCCCGCTGCGGGACGCCGTGTCGAACATGAGCCGGATCGCCATCGGCGTGGCGGGCATCGCCAGCGGGCGCTTCGAGCTGCTGGCGGACCTCACGGTGGACCGCATCCACGAGCCCTACCGTTCCGTCGCCTACCCGCAGCTGCCGCGCCTCACCGGCGCCGCGCGCGCCGCCGGGGCCCTCGGCGCGTGCCTCTCGGGCGCCGGGTCAACGGTGCTGGCGTTCGTCGCGCCCGGCGCCGACGCGGGACCCGTGGAGCGGGCACTCTCCGAGGCCGCCGCAGCCGTGGACCTGACCGGGCGGATCCAGACGGTCGCGCCGCGCAACCGCGGGCCCGAGGTGGTCGGCGGGTCCTGATGGACTCGCCGGGCGCGCCCCGCCGCGCTACGGGAGGCGCGCCTCGGGTGCCGGCATCCCTTCGGGGACGAACGCGTCGGGCTCCGGCTCGCCGCGGACCAGGCGGACCGGGATCACGCCGCCCCACGCGGGCCACGTCTCGTCGCCCGGATCCTCGATCAGGCCCGAGTCGCGGACCTTCGCGGACGCCTCGGACAGGTCGATCCAGAGGACGGCGGTCGCGCGTCGCTCCGCATCGGTCATCGGACGCAGCCCTGCCCACCGGCCCGGGAACAGCGACTCCACGAGACCCTCGAGCGCGGCGTCGATCTCGGCGTCACCGGCCAGGCGGTGGGCGGTCCCCAGGGCCATGACCGACCGGTAGTCGAGGGAGTGGTTCGTCGCGCTGCGGGCCAGCACGAGCGAGTCGACGTGGCTCACGGTCACGCACACCGGCTGCCCGTCGAGCTCCAGCGCCATGCCGCTGGCGACGGACGCGTGCCACAACAGCCGGTCACCGGCCCGCCAGACGTTGACGGGCGTGACGTAGGGCTGGCCGGCGCGGACCCAGCCGACGTAGCCGACGATCGCCGCGTCGAGGATGGCATCGATGGTGGCGCGGTCGTAGTGGCCGCGCTTCGGCTTGCGTCTGAGCCGGGTCCGGTCGGACGGCGAGCCGGCCGGCTCGCCGTCGCGCGGGGTGCCCGCTTCCACGCTCACCGGCGGTAAAGGATCCAGAGGTTGACGCCGGTCGGCGGCGCCGCGTAGCCGTACGCCGGGTTGGGGGCGGCGGCGCCGGTCGGCACCGCGCCGATGTTGGCGATCCGCCAGCCGTCCGGTGCCCGGCGTGCCGCGTCGGCGGCAACCCAGTCCCAGAGGGGATCACCCATGGTCGTGTCGGCGGTGACGAGGAGCTGGTCGTCGCCGATGAGCCGTTCCTTCATCGAGCCCTCGTTGATCTGCGCGGAGTTGACTCCGACAGGGTACGCGCAGCGCACCCCGGACGGCGGCACCGTCCCGCTACCATCGGCGGATGACCACCCCGGAGCCGGCGAGTGCCCTGGCGGCCGCCGCCCCGGTGGCCCCCGTGGCGCCAGCCACCCCCGAGCCGCACGCGGTGCGGGCCGGCCTGGTTGCCGGAGCCGCCTACGTCATGGTCGGCTGGCGCGCGCTTCTGGTCCCGTCGCTGATCCGGTTCGTGGCACCCACGTTCGACCAGACGGACGCCGGGCTGGGTGCCTACTACCTCGCGACCGGTCTCGCGTACGGGCTCGGTGCGCTGTTCGGCGGACGGTTCATCCGCCGGTTCGGCGCCAGGGTCATCCTCCCGGCCGCGGCGGTGCTGATGGCCGGGGGCCTCGTCGTCCAGGGGTTCACGGGCCTCTGGCTCGTGTTCGCGGTGGCGGGGATCGTCGTGAGCATCGGCGCGTCGTCCGCCGACGTCGGCATCCAGGCGCTGTTCCTGGACCTCTTCCCGCATGCCCGCGGCCGCGCCCTCAACCTGCTCCACGTGGCGTACGGCGGCGGGGCGCTGATGGCGCCGCTCCTGCTCGCCGCGCTCGTCGGGCTCGGGATCCAGTGGCAGTGGCTGATGACCGGCAGCGGCATCGCCGTTGCGCTCGCGGCGGTCGGCATGGCGCTCACCGTCCCGGCGAACCCCGGCGCCGGTCTCGCGGCCGGCGAGGGCGACGCGGCCGACGCGGTCGCGAGGACCCGCCGCCTGCCGACATTCCTGCTGGTCCTGGCGGTCTCGATCGTCTGCTACGTCGCCGCGGAGGCGGGCGTGTCCGACTGGCTCGTCCGGTATCTCGAGGCGCTGCCGATCACCCAGGCGAGCCTCGCGCTCACCCTGTTCTGGGCCGGCATTGCGGGCGGCCGGCTCGCCTTCGCCCGGGTGGGGAACCGGCTGGACCCGCAGACGAGCGCGTCGGTGCTCGCGGTCGCGGGCGGCGTCTTGCTCGCGGTCGCGTTCATCGTCCCCGTGGGCGACCTGACGCCGTTCCTGTTCGGGGCCGTGGGCGTCGCCTTCGGGCCGATCTTCCCGCTGGTCGTGGCGGCGGCCGGGGCGCGGATGCCCGGCGAGTCGGCGACGGTCACAGGGACGCTCGTCTTCGCGGCGGTCATCGGGGCGGTGCTGTATCCGCCGGCCATCGGGTTCCTGTCCGAGGCCATCGGCCTCCACGCGGCGATGTTCGGCACGGCCCTGCTGGCGCTGGCGTGCGGGGCCGCTGTGTGGGTCTCGCGCGGCCTCCGGGCCTAGACGCCGACAGGGCCAGGCTCAGCGCCCGGCGTCGGTCTCGGCGTCCTCGTCGTCCGCGCGGCGCGTCCCGCCCTGGGTCGGCGGTGTCCACGCCCGGTCCGCGTAGCGCATCTGGCGCTGGATGAGGTCGTCGTCCAGGCGGCGGGCCTCCTCGAGCATCAGCTCGCGCTCGCGCGCGATCTCGGCGTCCACGGCTGACGCGGCGCTCGCGGGCTCCTCGGCCGGTCGCTCGTTCGCGGGCTTGTCGCCGCCGCCCAGGATCCGCTTCAGGAAGCTCACGCGGGGAAGCCCTCGCCACGCACGAAGGCCAGCGTCTCGGCCCAGGCGGCAGCCGACGCGTCGGCGAAGTCCTCGGCCCTGCGATCGAAGAAGGAGTGGGGCGCGTCCGGGTACGTGACCACCCGGTGCTCGACCCCGGCCGCGACCAGCGCGGCCTCGAACGCGGCAACGGCGTCGGCGTCGATGCCCTGGTCGGCCCCGCCGAAGACCGCGAGGACCGGCGCCACGAACGAGCCAGCTTCGTCGACCGGCGCGGGCGTCCCGTTCTTCGAGGCTCCCATCGGCCACCCGTAGAACCCGACGACGCCGGCAAGCCCGAGGCCGAAGGTGTCGGTCAGGAACGCGAGCCGCCCGCCCATGCAGAACCCCATCGTGAACACCCGCTCGGCTTCCGTCGTCGCTCGCAGGTGCTCGACCCCGGCGGTGACGTCGGCACGCAGCCCCTCGTACGTGGTCTGTGGCACGTGCCGGGCCCAGTCGAAGTCCGGGCCCCGGTCGCCGATGCCCGCGGTCCGCCCGAAGTAGTCGATGCCGATCGCGTCCACCCCGTGCTCGGCGAAGCGCAGCACGAGCTCCCGGTAGTAGGTGTGCAGTCCGCGGACGTCCGGCAACACGACGATCCCGGCGCCGGTGGGCCCGGCGGCCCGTGCCTCGTAGGCGGCGAACCGGTTGCCGTCGGTCGCCTCGAGGGCCAGCTCCTGCGAATCGAGCGAGCCGCCCTCGATCGGGGCGATCGGGGGACGGGAGTCGTGGGCGAAGCACATTGGCCGGCACCTTGGGTGGGGACGCGGGTCGGTGGTGGTGATTGTCGCGCCCCGGACCGATTCCGTCCCGCCCGAGGCGAGGGGCGCAGGACCCCCGGCCGACTCCGTCCCGCTTCCGTCCGGCAACCGGGGCGGCGTGGATGGGGCCGCCCAGGCCTCCGCTAGAATGCCGCCATGCCCAGCCCCCCCTCGTCGTGATGAAGTTCGGCGGCTCGTCCGTGGCCGATGCGGAGCGGAT
>JANNHX010000175.1:0-1801 GCA_031404615.1 Chloroflexota bacterium | reverse complement strand
CTACCCGGGCTTCTGGCCGCCCGCCTTCCCGTTCATCCCGGGGCACGAGTGGGCGGGCGAGATCGCCGCCCTGGGCCCGGGTGCCGAGCGCTTCGGCTGGCAGGTCGGGGACCGCGTGGCCGGCACCAGCCACGATGCCTGCGGCGTGTGCCGCGAGTGCGTCGAGGGCCGCTACAACCTGTGCGAGAACTATGGGCGCCAGGGGCTCCACCGCCAGTACGGGCATAGCGTGCAGGGCGCCGACGCCACCTACGTGGTCCAGGGCGTCAAGACCATCTTCGCCCTCCCGGACAGCCTCTCCTTCGAGGACGGGGCGCTCATCGACCCGGCGTCCATCGCCCTCCACGTCGCCAACCGCGGCAACATCACCCCGGGCGACACCGTGGCCATCACCGGTGCCGGCGCCATCGGCCTCCTCGGCGGCGACGCGGCACGCATCCGCGGCGCGGCCCGGGTGATCGTCGTCGGGCGCGGGTCCCGCCTTGCCAAGGCGGCGGCGATGGGCTTCGAGACGGTCAACACCGCCGCCGGCGACCCCGTCGGTGCGGTCCGGGCGACGACCGGGGGCCTGGGCGTGGACGTCGTGCTGGAGTGCGCGGGCGTGCCACAGCTGGTGGAGGCTGCGCTGGAGATGCTGCGCCGCGGCGGACGCTGCGCGGCCGTCGGGATCCCCACGGTAGGCGTGGAGATTGCCATGCAGCGCCTCGTCCTCGACGAGCTCGAGCTGGTTGGCTCGCGGGCGTCCGCGGGTGAGATGCGGCGGGTGATCCCGCACGTCGAGCAGGGGCGGATGCGCGTCCGCGAGATGGTCACGCATCGCTTCGCGCTGACCGACTACCAGCAGGCGCTCGACACCTTCAACGACCGCTCAAGCGGAGCGATCAAGATCATCGTAAACCCGTAGCGGGCGGGGTCGCGCAGGCGCCCGCCTCAGACGGGGTCGGCGAGGCCCAGCGTGAAGCCGCCGTCGATGTCGATGACGGCGCCGGTCACCCAGCGTCCGCCGGGCCCGGCGAGCCACGCGATCGCCTCGGCGATGTCCCGGGCCTCGCCCACCGACGACAGCGCCTGCCGGCCGAAGTGGAGCCCGCCCTCGAAGCGTGCGCGCTCCTCGTCCTCGGTCATGCCGCGCAGCTCCGAGGGGATGATCCCCGGCCGCAGGCAGTTGACCCGGATCCCGTCCCGCCCGAGGTCGGCGGCCAGCGCCCTCGTCATCGCCTCGACCGCGGCCTTGCTGGCGACGTAGCCGAAGCGGCCGTGCGGCGGCCGCACGACGACCGTGCTCCCCAGGTTGATCACGACGCCCCGGCTCGCGCGCAGGGCGGGCAGCGCGGCCCGCGTGCACAGGAGCACGCTCGAGGCGTTCGCCCGGAACATGCCCTCGAAGTCCTCGAGGGAGAGGCCGTCGAGGGATCCCTGGACCTCCGACCCGGCGTTGTTGACCAGGACGTCGATCCCGCCCAGCGCTCCGACGGCACGCTCCATGAGCGCGGCCGCGTCGGCCTGCGCGGTCACGTCCGCGCGGCACGGGACCACCCGCCCGGGCGCATCCGCGAGCTCCGCGGCGAGCGCCTCGAGGCGGTCAAGGCGGCGTCCGGCCGCAACGACGTGTGCCCCACGCGCCGCCAGGAGGCGGACGGTGTGGGCGCCCAGCCCGCTGGATGCCCCGGTGACGACGACCCGGCGGCCCTCGACGCTCATGCGCTGCTCCCTCCCCGGCCCCGGTCAGGCGCGACCGGCGGCCACCTCGTCGGCCCGGTTGCGGCCGGCGAGGAGGATCAGGTCCTCGTGCAGCTCGAAC
>JANNHX010000174.1:0-3234 GCA_031404615.1 Chloroflexota bacterium | reverse complement strand
CTACCCGGGCTTCTGGCCGCCCGCCTTCCCGTTCATCCCGGGGCACGAGTGGGCGGGCGAGATCGCCGCCCTGGGCCCGGGTGCCGAGCGCTTCGGCTGGCAGGTCGGGGACCGCGTGGCCGGCACCAGCCACGATGCCTGTGGCGTGTGCCAGATGTGCGTCGAGGGCCGCTACAACCTGTGCGACAACTACGGCAAGGCCGGCCTCCACAAGCAGTACGGCCACAGCGTCCAGGGTGTGGACGCGACGTATGCCATCCACGGCGTCAAGTGCGTCTTCCCGCTGCCCGAGGGCCTGTCCTTCGCCCAGGGCGCCGTCATCGACCCGGCGTCCATCGCCCTCCACGTCGCCAACCGCGGCAACATCACCCCGGGCGACACCGTGGCCATCACCGGTGCCGGCGCCATCGGCCTGCTCTCCGGTGACGCGGCACGCATCCGCGGCGCGAGCCGGGTGATCCTGCTGGAGAACAACCCCGGGCGCCTGGCGAAGGCACGCGCGATGGGCTTCGAGGCGATCGACTCTGGCGCGGGCGACCCCGTCGCGACCGTGCGAGCGATGACCGGCGGCCTGGGCGTCGACGTGGTCCTCGAATGTGCCGGCGTCGCGGCGACCGTCGGGATGGCTCTCGGCATGCTCCGGCGCGGCGGCCGGTGCGCGGCCGTTGGCATTCCGACCACGGGCGTGGAGATCGCGATGCAGCGCCTCGTCCTCGATGAGCTGGAGCTGGTCGGCTGTCGGGCCACCGCCGGCGAGATGCGCCGCGTCATGCCGCTCGTCGAGCAGGGTCGGATCCGCGTGGACGACGTGATCACCCACCACTTCCCTCTGTCCGAGTACCCCGCCGCGCTCGCCACCTTCAACGACCCGGCGAGCGGGGCGATCAAGATCATCGTCGAACCCTGAGCCGTCGCGACGGCGCCCGGAACGAAAGGAATCCCCGTCTCGTGCCCCACGTCTTCGCCTTCGACCACCGGCATGACCTGCCCCTGACCGAGCTCGCGCTCGTCATCGGCGGGAAGGCCGCGAACATCGCAACCATGGCCATGGAGCTCGGGCTGCCGGTCCCGCCGGCGTTCACGATCAGCACGGCCGCATGCAACGAGTACCTTGCGTCCGGCTGGCCGGACGGCCTGGACGACGAGATCGCGGAGCACATGGCGCGCATCGAGGCGGCCGTCGGCCGGCGATTCGGTGACGTCGCGGACCCGATGCTGGTCAGCGTACGGTCCGGGGCGCCGCGGTCCATGCCCGGGATGATGGACACGATCCTGAACCTCGGCCTCAACGACGCCACCGAGGCCGGCCTCGCGGCCTGCTCGGGCGACGCCGCGTTCGCCGCGGACTGCCACGCGCGGTTCCGCAAGATCTACGGGGAGGTCGTGGGCGTCTCCGCGGTGCCGCAGGACCCGTGGGTCCAGCTCCGCGGCGCCATCGAGGCCGTGTTCCGCTCCTGGAATAGTGATCGCGCCCGCGCGTACCGCGCGCACGAGGGCATCAGCGAGTCGCTGGGCACGGGCGTCACCGTCCAGACGATGGTGTTCGGCAACCGGGGGAGCGACTCCGGGACCGGCGTGCTGTTCACCCGCAACCCCGCCACGGGCGAGAACGCCTTCTACGGCGACGTGATGTTCAACGCCCAGGGCGAGGACGTGGTCGCCGGCACCCACAAGACGGAGGACGTGCGGATCCTCGACGAGCGGATGCCGGCGGTGGGTGCCGAGCTGCGCCGGTACGCGGCGACCCTCGAGCACCACTACCGTGACTGCTGTGACATCGAGTTCACCATCGAGCAGGGCCGCCTCTGGATGCTCCAGGTCCGCGTCGGCAAGCGCACGCCCCAGGCCGCCCTGCGGATGGCCCTCGAGATGGCGGAGGACCCGGACTTCCCGCTCACCCGCGAGGAGGCCGTCAAGCGCGTGGCGGAGGTCCTTGCCAACCCGCCCACGACCGTCACCCAGCGCTCCGACGCGGGACCCTCCCTCACGACGGGCCTCGCCGCCTCGCCGGGGGTGGCCTGCGGCGAGATCGTGCTGACGCCCGAGGCCGCCGTCACGGTCGCCGACGCGGGCCGCCGGGTGATCCTCGTGCGGGCCGAGACCTCGCCCGACGACGTCCACGGGATGAGCCGGGCCGCCGGCATCCTGACCAGCACGGGCGGGTTCGTGAGCCACGCCGCGGTCGTCGCGCGCGGCTGGGGGATCCCCGCCGTCGTGGGCGCCGCGGAGGTGGTCATCGGCGACGGGCAGGTCACGATCGGCCGGACGGTGCTGCGCGAAGGCGACACGATCACGGTCGACGGCGCCACGGGTGACGTGTTCGCCGGTGCCGCGGCAGGCGTGACCCAGGTCGTCCCCGAGGCGGCGATGCTCCTGGGCTGGGCGCGCGAGCTCGGGATCACGATCGACGTGGCGGAGGCGGTGGACGAGGGCTCGCCCTGTGCGGACCCCGACCCCGGCGCCGCCCCCGAGGCGGCCGTCGAGTCGCTCGTCGCGGAGGCTGCGGCCCACGCCCTGATCACGCGGGACGACGCCATCCGCGTGCTGGTCGTCAAGGGCTACGCGGGCCCCGAGGGCATCGCCACGGCGCTCCGCTGCGCGCAGGAGAACGGTGCCGCCATCCTGGACCTGTTGCTCGGCGACGGTCTCGTGGAGGCGGCCGCCGGTTCCTACCGCCTGACCGCGGACGGCAAGGCCGCGGGCGGGGAGCGGATCGCCGAGGACACGGCCACCTGGGGCGTCGAGAACGCGCTCGCCGCGCTGGACGCGTTCCTGGCCCTCGACCACCTGATGAAGGAGACCGTCACCGCCTGGCAGATGCGCGAGGTGGATGGGACGCAGACGTTCAATGACCACAGCGACACGGCCTACGACACGGGAGTCCTCGCGGGGCTCGTGGCCCTCCACGCGGATGCCTCGGCCTGGCTCGCCCCGCTGGTCAGGGGGCTGCCCCGCCTGGCGACGTATGGAGAGCGCCTGGACCTCGCGGCGGCGGCGGTCGCGGCGGGGGACGGCAAGTACGTGGCGTCACCACGCGTCGACAGCTACCACAGCGTCTGGTTCGAGCTGCACGAGGACCTGATCCTCCTCGCCGGCCGCAACCGGGCCGACGAGGTGGCCGCCGGTCGCGCCTGACCGGGGCCGGGGACCCCTGGCAAAGCACGAACAACGCCAATCAGGGATCAAGTGGGTCGACACAGTTTTCGCAGGGCTTCGGAGCCCTGCTTTTTTTTG
>JANNHX010000173.1:0-36674 GCA_031404615.1 Chloroflexota bacterium | reverse complement strand
CCGTCTCGCGAAGCATCAGCGCCTGCGGATCGAACCACCGCCCCCTGGTACAGGAGTCGCCCGAGCCGCCGCCCGTTGGCGCGGTACTGGTCGATCGTGTCCTCGTTGTGGATGCCGGTGATCAGCCGCTCATAGGCGATGTACAGCAGCGCCATGCCGGGCGCCTCGTAGATGCCGCGGCTCTTGGCCTCGATGATCCGGTTCTCGATCTGGTCCGAGACGCCCAGGCCGTGGCGGCCGCCGATGACGTTGGCCTCGGCGAAGATCGCCAGCCTCGACTCGAACGTCTCACCGTTCAGCGCGACCGGCTCGCCCTCCTCGAATCGGACGCTGACGGTCTCGGCCGGCACGTCCACGTCGGCGCGCCACGAGGCGAGGCCCATGATCGGGTTGAGGATGGACAGGCCGCGGTCCAGGAACTCGAGATCCTTCGCCTCGTGGGTGGCGCCCAGGATGTTGGAGTCCGTGGAGTACGCCTTGTCGGCGCTCATCTTGTACTCGAGGCCGGCGCCGTCGAGGTAGGCGGACATCTCCGTCCGGCCACCCAGCTCGTCGATGAACTTCTGGTCGAGCCACGGCTTGTAGATCTGCAGCCCGGGGTTGACGAGCAGGCCGTAGCGGTAGAACCGCTCGATGTCGTTGCCCTTGTAGGTGCTGCCGTCGCCCCAGATGTGGACATCGTCCTCCCGCATCGCCGAGACGAGCATCGTCCCGGTGACCGCGCGGCCGAGCGGCGTGGTGTTGAAGTACAGCTGCCCGGCGGTCGCGATGTGGAAGGCGCCGGTCTGCAGGGCGGCGATGCCCTCTGCGACCAGCTGCGGGCGGCACTCGATGAGACGGGCCTTCTCGGCGCCGTAGGCCATCGCCTTGCGCGGGATCGAGTCGTAGTCGTCCTCGTCCGGCTGGCCGAGGTGTGCGGTGTAGGCGTAGGGGATGGAGCCGTGCTCGCGCATCCAGTGCAGGGCGGCGCTCGTGTCGAGGCCGCCGGAGAACGCGATACCGACCCGCTCCCCGACCGGGAGGCTCTGCAGGATGTTGGGCACGGGGCTGGTCCTTGAACGTAGGCTGGGCGGTGGTTCGACGGGGCGGCGGCCGATGGGTCGTGCGCACCCGGTCTGCGGTCAGGCTATACCGCACCGGTATGGCCCGCCCGACCTGCCGGTAGCGTGAGCTGGTGCGCGAGCGAGGACCACAGGTCGTTCCCGTCGATGCTGACGGGCCCGGCTCACGACCTGAGACGACCCTCCGAGGTCGCGGCACCTCGCCAGCTGTCGGTCGCGACATCCACACGCGGGAGTCGGCACCATAGCAGGCAGCGGTTGACGAGGCGATCAGCCCCGACACCGCCGAACCGGGAGATCCGCAGGGTGTGTGGCGTCTTTGGCTACGTGACCGACCAGGACGAGGCCCTCGGGCCGATCCTGGTGGAGGCCGCGCAGCGGCTCACCTACCGCGGCTATGACTCCGTGGGGGCGGCGACCTTCCGGGACGGCAGGATCGACCTGCGCAAGGACGTGGGCAAGGTCGACGCGGTTGCGGCGCGCCACAACTTCGCGGAGATGCGTGGCAGTCGCGGAATCACGCAGCTGCGCTGGGCGACGTTCGGCGAGCCGTCGCAGGTCAATGCCCAGCCGCACCTCGACTCCGACGGCTCCATGGTCGGGGCGCACAACGGCAACGTCGTCAACAACGCCGAGCTTCGCGTGGAGTTCGTGGCCGAGGGGATGACGGTTCGCTCGGACAACGACGGCGAGACCTGTGTTCATGCCGTGGAGCGCCACATCCGGCGGGGCCACGATCTCGTCGACGCGATCCGTCTCGCGTACGGCGACCTGGAGGGCGACTACGCGTTCGTGATCGGGCGCGCGGACGACGACCGGCTGTACGCGTTCAAGAAGGGGTCCGGCCTCGTCGTCGGGATCGGCGACGGATTCACCTGTGTGTCATCGGACCTGCCATCCCTCCTGCCCCTGACGCGGAACGTGATCCGGCCGCTCGACGGGGAGATCGTGACGCTGTGGGCGGACCGGGTCGAGGTCCGCTCGGTGGAGGACGGCAGCCTCGTGGACCGCCCGGTCGAGGTCGTCACCGAGTCGATGGACGCGGTCCGCAAGGGCGGCTACGCGCACTTCATGGCGAAGGAGATCCACGAGCAGCCGCAGGTCGCCCGCGAGCTCCTGCACCTGCTGGACGCGAGCGCGGACGTGGCGCCCCTGGTGGCGCAGATGCGGAGCGCCCGGCATCTTTACCTGGTCGGCTGCGGCACGAGCTTCCACGCCGCCTCGGTCGGCTCCGTCTATCTCGCCCAGATTGCCGGGCGCGCCGCGATCCCCGTGCTGGCCCCGCAGTTCATCGCCCAGTACGCGCCCGCGGTGGGCCCCGAAGACATGGGGATCTTCGTCAGCCAGTCCGGCGAGACGAAGGACGTCCTCAATGCCCTCGAGGCCGCAGAGCGGCAGGGGATGGCCTGCTTCGGGCTGGCCAACGTGGTCGGCTCGACGCTGACCCGGGCCGCCCGGCTGTGCCTGCCGCTCGGTTGCGGCTACGAGATCAGCGTGCCGGCAACCAAGACGTTCACGAACCAGGTCCTGGCCTTCCTCTACCTCGCCTACCGCATGGCGGGTCGAGACACGGCTCTGCTGGCGCACGTGCCGGACCTCATGGAGGAGACGCTGGCGGCCGTGGCCGGCCAGGTCGAGTCGATCGCCGCCGAGATCAACGCCTGGGAGAACCTGTACTGCCTCGGCTACGGCGCGACCTACCCGATCGCCCTCGAGGGTGCCCTCAAGCTCAAGGAGATCACGTACGCGCACTGCGAGGGGATGCTGTCGACCGAGTTCAAGCACGGCCCGCTGTCCGCGGTGACCGCCGGCTTCCCGATCGTGTTCGTCGCGGGCCCGGCCGATGTCCCGCTCATCATCAGCGGGATGAACGAGGTCAGGGTGCGCGGGGCACGGACCATCACGATCGCCGAGGAGGACGCGCGCCTGCGTGCCAACGGCGACGTCCTGGTCGCCATCCCTGGATCGGACCCGCAGGTCAACGCCCTGCTCAGCGTCCTGCCACTGCAGCTGCTCTCGTATCACATGAGCGTGCTCCGCGGCTTCGACCCGGACTTCCCGCGCAACCTCAGCAAGACGCTCACGGTGGACTGACAGCAGGCTTCGACCGGACGCGGTGGATCCTGCCGCTGGGATGTGTCCCCCCGTCAGCCGATGACGCTGCCTCGACGGCCGACCTGCCCGTCTCCCGGGAGGCTGCGCGCGATGGCGGAGCCCTGAGACCGACGGCCGGGACGCAGGCACCAGACCCGCTCCGGCCCGTCAGCCCGTCGAGAGCCGGTCGCCGATCCGGACGACCGCGTCCACCAGGGCCTCCACCTCGCGCTCGGTCGTCCGGGGGTTGACGAAGCAGGGGCGGATCGCAAATAGGCCGCCCACGCGCGTGCTGGACGGCGCGATCGGCGTCTCGGCTCTGAGGCGCTCCAGGATGCGCGCGTTCAGCGCATCGAGGTCCGCGTCCGGCAGCCCGCCTTGGGGCACGTAGCGGAAACAGGCCACGGAGAGCTGGGGCTCCATCATGAGCTCGAGGCGCGAATGGGCGATTGCCGCGTCTGCGACGGTTCGGGCGAACGCGACGTGCCGGTCCACCCGGTCGATCATCCCCTGCCGGCCGATCTCGCGGAGGACGGCCCAGACGAGCACACCGCGCGGCGGCGCCGAGAGCTCAACGCCCTGGTCGGCCCAGCGGCCGGCCATGGAGTCGAACTGGGACGACGCCTGGACGTCGTCGGGCGAGAACGCGCCCTCGAGATAGGCGGCCTCACCTTCGGCGAAGGCTCGCGTGAGCAGCTCCTCGTCGCGCACGAACGTCGCCCCGATCCCGATCCCCGTCGCGAGCCACTTGTGCGGATCGACGATCCAGGAGTCGGCATCCTCGATGCCCGTGAACAGGTGCCGCAGGGCCGGCGACGCGTTCGCGGGCAGGCCGTAGGCGCCATCGACGTGGAGCCAGGCGCCGAACCGGCGGGCGATCGCGCCGACCTGCGCAATCGCGTCGACCGACCCGGTATCGGTGACACCCGCGATGGCGACGACCGCGACCGGAACGGTGCCTTCGCGCGCGTCGCGGGCGAGCGCCGCCTCCAGCTCCGCGAGGACGATGCGGCCGTCGGGGTCGACCGGGATCTCGACGACGCCCTGCCGCCCCAGGCCAAGCACGGCCGCCGCCCGGTGGATCGTGCGGTGGGCCGCTGTCGAGCCGTAGATCCGCGCGCGGACGCCGGAAGGCAGCCCGTGCTCCGAGACATCGTGGCCGAGGCCCTCGAAGGCGGCCTGCCGGGCGGTGCCCAGCGCGATCAGGTTCGCCGTCGAGCCGCCGCTGGAGAAGACGCCGGTCACGCCGGCCGGCAGCCCGCACAGCTCCGCGAGCCAGCGCAGCCCCGTGCGCTCGAGGGCATTGAACGCGTGGAGGGTGTACCGCTGGCCGCCCGCGATGACGGCGGCGGTCGAGGCGACGGCCGGGACCGTGGAGGGACCCGTCGTGATGAACCCGAGCCAGCCGGGCGTGTTCATGCGGCTGCCGTGCTCCACCGCCAGCGCGAGCTCGTCGAGCGTCGCGTCGGGGCCGATGCCGTCGTCGGGGAGCGGGGCCGCCTCGGACGGGAGGGTGCCGGGGACGTACGGCGGGAACCCAGTGTCGCCCGTCGGGGCCAGGAAGCCCTCGAGGGCGGGTGCCAGCCGCCGCAGCAGGTCGCCGACACGCGATACCTCGGCGGGCTCGGCGGGGACGGTCAGCGTGGGCTCGGGCATGGGGCGCTCATCCTCCCGGTGGTGGGGTCGCCTAGTGTGGCGCATCCACCGCCACTTGCGGACGCGGCGCCGAGCTTCGCCACCGACGCGAGCGCCTCCTGCTCCCAGCGCGCCGGCGAGTCGCGAGACGGATCCACATCGACACGGTGTCGCGCAGCGCGACGTGGCGCCCAACCGCAACTCCGACGTACCTCCTGCAGGACGAGTGCCGCCGCCCCCACTCCCCGACGATGGCGCCTTGCGGGGCCCTGCCCGGCCTGGGGCCGGGAACCCGCGTCCCGAGATCGACCGGGCGCGCGCCCCCGGCCCGGCGGTCGCTGTTGCGAGCGGAGGAGACCTGGATGCTTGCCACCCAACGCGACCCGGTGCGCACATTCGTGCCGGCCGCGCTGTTGCTGCTCGTGCTGGGGGTCGCGATGTGCGTCGCCCTCACACCGGCCGCCGCGACGACGCTGCCCGAGCAGCCTCCCGTCGACACGGGCGCCACCGCCTGGATGCTGACCTCGACGGCCCTGGTCCTGCTGATGGTCCCGGGCCTCGCGATGTTCTACGGCGGTCTCGTCCGCACCAAGAACGTCCTCGGCACGATGATGCACAGCTTCGCCGCCATGGCGATCATCGGCGTGCTGTGGGTCGTGGTCGGTTATGCCCTGGCCTTCGGGCCGAATGTGCTCGGCGGCTGGGTCGGTTTCGACCCCGGCCTCCTGTTCCTGCGGAGCATCGACACCACCGTGAGCACCGGCGGCATCCCGGACCTCGTATTCGCGATGTTCCAGGGCAAGTTCGCGATCATCACGCCGGCCCTGATCGCCGGCGCCTTCGCCGAGCGCGTCAAGTTCCGCGGCTACGCGATCTTCATCGCCCTCTGGAGCCTGCTGGTCTACAGCCCGCTGTGCCACTGGGTCTGGGCATCCGACGGCTTCCTGCTCCAGGCGGGCGCCATCGACTTCGCGGGCGGCACCGTCGTCCACATCTCCGCGGGCGTCAGCGGCCTCGTCGCCGCCCTGTACCTCGGCGCCCGCCGTGGCTACCCGCGGATCGCGATGCACCCGAACAACCTCGTCATGGTGATGATGGGCGTCGGCCTGCTCTGGGTCGGCTGGTTCGGCTTCAATGCCGGCAGCTCGCTCTCCAGCGGCGTGAAGACCGCCCAGGCCCTCACCGTGACCCAGGTCGCGGCCGCCGCCGGCGCGCTCGCGTGGGTCTGCATCGAGGCGGTCCAGCACCGCAAGGCCACCAGCCTCGGCATGGCGTCCGGCATCCTCGCCGGCCTCGTCGTGATCACGCCCGCGGCGGGCGTCGTCCAGCCCGCGGGTGCGATCGTGCTCGGCTTCGTCGCCTCGGGGCTGTGCTACGGCGCGATCCTGCTCAAGAACCGCCTGGGCTATGACGACACGCTCGACGTGTTCGGTATCCACGGCATCGCAGGCATGGCCGGTGCGCTGCTCCTGACCTTCCTCATCCGGGCGGGCGAGATGCCGGAGGGTCGCGATGTGATCGCGCAGCTCGGCGTGCAGGGCCTCGGCGTCGTTTCGACCATCGGGTATGCCTCGGTCGTCACCATCGTGCTGCTGGTGGTCATCCAGAAGGTCTTCGGCCTCCGCCTCGGCACCACGGCCGAGGGAGCGGGCATGGACCACGAGCTGCACGGCGAGCAGGGCTACGGCCTGCTCAACCTCAACTGATGACGACCCAACCGGTGGAGTCACGCGCATGAAGCTGATCGTCGCCATCATCCAGCCGGACAAGCTGGATGACGTTCACCAGGCCCTCATCCACGCCGAGATCTTCCGGATCACGGTGAGCCGGGTCACGGGCCATGGCCAACAGGAGGACCAGGAGCTCTACCGCGGCGAGGAGGTCAAGCCCGACCTCATCCCGAAGGTGCGCCTGGAGATCGCCGTCAACGAGGCGTTCGTCGAGCCGACGGTCACCGCCATCCTGGGTGCCGCGAAGCACGGGGAGGGCACGATCGGCGACGGCAAGATCTTCATCATGCCGCTCGAGGAGGTCATCCGGATCCGCACCGGCGAACGGGGAGGGACCGCGATCTAGATCCCAACCGTGAAACCAGCACGACGGCCGCCCGCCACGCCCGGGCGGCCGTTCTCGTTCAGTTCGCGGGCGCCACCGCCACCTTGGCACCGCCGGGCCGGCGGGGGATGATGCGCGTCCGACATCGCCGTGCAGAGGAGGACCGCATGCTGCCGTACGCCAGGGACCCGCGTGTCGACGCCTACATCGACCCGTTGCCGGACTGGCAGCGCGAGATCTGCCATCGTCTCCGGGACCTCGCCCACGAGGCTGACCCCCGGGTCGAAGAGACCATCAAGCGGACGGTCCAGCCCTACTTCGTCCTGCAGGGCAACGTCTGCGCCCTGCTCGCCGCCCGCGACCACGTGACCCTGTTCCTCTACGACGGCGCGATCGTTCCGGACCCCGAGGGGATCGTCACGCACGGTCACGGCAACTCGACCGGTCGCCAGATCTCGATCCAGCGCGGCGAGCCGATCAACGAGCCAGCGCTCCTCGCGTATCTGCGCCACATCATCGCCGACAACCGGGCCGGTGGCTGGCGGCGGATCAAGCGCGCAGCAGGCCCGTCCACGACGGAATCGACGGGCTAGGCTTTGGGCCCCACCGCTCCGCGGCACGCCCAGGCTACGGCCTCGATCGTGAACGGTGCGTCCGGCAGCGCCCGACGACACGCCTCCCGGACCTCGCCCCGCCGCGCAGCATCCAGGCCCGCCACGTAGGACCCGCCCGGACCGACGCCCCGCGTGTACGGCTCCCACCACTCGTCGAAGGTCGAATAGGCGACCCGTGCGGTGAGGGTCGAGACGTGGATGTCCGCCAGGCCGGCCGCGTCGAACAGCGAAGCGAGGCTGCCCTCCCTGGCCCCGGCCCGCTCGGACTCGTCGTGGAGGCCCGCGTCGAGCGGGCGGACCGCATCCCAGAACGGGCTGACGGGCCCGCGCCCACCGCCGAAGTCCCAGACAGACGCGGCGACCATGCCGCCCGGCCGTGTCACGCGGCGCATCTCGGCCAGGCCGGCGACCGGATCGGCCATGAAGTGCACGACGAGCTGCGCGAGGGTCGCGTCGAACCACGCGTCGTCGAACGGGAGCGCCTCGGCGGACGCCCGCGTCACGGCGACCCCCGGGTGGCGCGCGCCCGCGGCGGCCACGAAGGACTCCGAGGGGTCCACGGCGGCGACGTGGTCCGCCCCGAGCCGCGCCACGAGCTCGGCGGTCAGGGCGCCCGGACCACACCCGACGTCGAGCGCGCGCATCCCTGGGCGCATCCCGGCACGCCCACCGGCGCGCACCCTCGCGAGGTCCGCGAGCCCGCCCGAGAGCTGCGTCGAGAACCGGCCCATGTAGCGGTCATACGCGTCGGCGGCGACATCGAAGCTCATCGTCGGGAATGCTAGCCCTTGGGCCGCGGCTGTCCATTCCGGCCGCCTTGCGAGTTGCGCCGGCCGATCCGGGGCTGGACGCGGGGGCAGAACCCCGGGCCACGTGGCAGCATGGATTGCATGATTGCCGACCTCCGTGCCCGGGCCCTGGCCCACGACAGCCTCCTCGCGGCCCGCCTCGACGCGCTCGTCCCGATGCTCATGGACCGGGCCGGGCTGGATGCCTGGGTGCTGGTCGCCCGTGAGTACAACGAGGACCCGGTTCTCGCGACGATGCTGCCCGCGACCTGGCTGGACACCGCCCGCCGCCGCACGATCCTGATTCTCCTCCGCACGCCCGAGGGGGTCCGCCGGATGGCCGTGGCACGGTACGGGGCGGGAGAGGCCTTCCCCTCGGCGTGGGACCCGGAGACGCAGCCGGACCAGTGGCTCCGACTCGCGGAGCTGCTCGAGGAGGCGGACCCCGCCCGGATCGGCCTGGACACGTCGGCGACGTTCCCGCTCGCGGACGGGCTGTCGGCGTCGGAGCGGACCGAGCTGGTCACCGCGCTCCCTGGGCACCTCGCGGCGCGCATCGTGAGTGCGGAGACCGCGGCGATTGGCTGGCTGGAGACACGCCTCCCCGAAGAACGCGCGCGCATGGCCGAGGCCTGCCGCGCCTCCCACGGCTACCTCCGGCGCGCCCTGTCCGCCGAGGTCATCAGACCCGGGACGACGACCACCACCGACATCGAGTGGTGGCTCCGCGGCGCGGTCGACCGGGATGGCTTCGGCTCCTGGTTCCAGCCCACCTGCAGCGTCCAGCGGCGTGGTGGCGCCGCGCGCGAGTCGTTCGCCGGCAAGCCGACGGAGATGGTGATCGAGCCCGGCGACCTCGTCCACATCGACTTCGGGATCGTCGCCAACGGCTTCTGCACCGACCAGCAGCAGCACGCCTATGTGCTCCTCCCCGGCGAGACCGCCGCTCCGGACGGCCTTGGGGCTGGGATCGCGCGCGCCAACCGGCTCCAGGACCTGCTCATGGGGCAGTTCGGGACGGGCCGGACCGGCAACGAGGTGCTGCGGCTCACGCTCGAGGCGGCGGCCGCCGAGGCGCTCGACGGGCTCATCTACACGCACCCCATCGGCCTTCACGGGCACGCCGCCGGCCCCACGATCGGCCTTTGGGACAACCAGGTCGCGATCGAGGGACAGGGCGACTACCCGGTGTGGCCGTCGACGGCCTACTCGATCGAGCTGCAGGCGCGGGTCGCGGTGCCCGAGTGGGACGGCCAGCTGGTCCAGTTCATGCTCGAGGAGGACGCCTGGTTCGACGGGTCCGCGTGCACCTTCCTCGACGGCCGCCAGGCGGAGCTCTGGCTGGCCTGATCCCGGCTCCCGGGCACGCGACGAGGCCCGGTCGATGACCGGGCCTCGAAGGATCGCGCAGGGACGATGACCGGCGATGCGCCGGCCCGCCGCTACATCGCCGGGAACGTCTCGGAGACGAGGACGACCTGGCCGGCCGCCAGGACGGGGCAGCCCTTCGAGAGCTTGACGGCGGCGTCGAGGCTGTCGGCCCTGATGATCGAGTAGCCGGTCGGCGCCGACGTGGCGTCCATCACGGAGCCGTCCGGGGAGATGGCCTTCGAGTGCGTGGTGGGGTTCCCCGGATCCACGACGGCCTCGCCGAGCTGCCCGAACCAGGCGCCCCAGGCCGCCGTCACCTTGGCCGTCTCCTCCTCGCTGGTCGGCATGCCGCCCTCGCCGTGGTAGGTGAGCAGGAAGTTCGCCATTGCCTTGACCTCCATCCCGGCAGCCGAGCCGCCGGTACCTCCGGGTGCGAGGCCGATCGGCGCTCGCTCACAGGAACGACGAACGGCATCCGCCCGAATCGACATGGCGCGCACGGCCGTAGCGCGCTTGCTCTGCGACGCTCCATCCGCCAGTCGAACCGTCATCAACAGGCTGGCATCGAGGGGGGCGGACGAGTCGCGCCCCGCGCCGGTATCGATCACGCGGTGGCTGCCCAGGCGGCTCTCCGCATGACGACCATCTCCGCACCCGGCATCGCGCCCCACATCGCACGGCCGGCCTCGCTGCCTCTGGGCGGCCCCCGGTTGCCCGCCGACATCGAGGCGGCAGACGCGCGCGGCGTGCTCACGGCGGCGCTCGGCGCGATCGGTCCGTCCAGGCTGCCCTTCGCGACCTCGCTGGCGCCCCAGGGGATCGTCATCCTGGACCTGCTGACGCGCCTCGTCCGGCAGCCGCGGGTCGTCACGCTTGACACGGGCCTCCTTCCGGCGGGCACCCACGAGCTCATGGCCAGGGTGCGGGATCGCTTCGACATCGACATCCAGGTCATCACCCCGGACCCGGCCGACGTCGAGCCGATGGTCCGCGAGCGCGGTGTCGACCCTCGCTGCACGACGAGGGCTACCCCTCGATCGCGTGCGCCCCCTGCACGCGAGCGATCGCCCCGGGCGAGGACGAGCGAGCGGGCCGCTGGTGGTGGGAGTCGCCCGACGACCCGCGCGAGTGCGGGCTCCACATGCCCACGAGCCCGGGCTGACCCCGCCTCCACGACCAGCGGGCTACCGCCGCCGGTGTCGTGATCCGGGTCGGGTCCCTCGAGGCGGAGCGCGGGCTCGCCGCGGCGATCGCCGACCTGCGAAGCGTGTCCTGGGACGGCCGGCTCCTGGTGGACCAGCCCGCCCGCCCGAGCGGCGCTATCCCGCCGCCGCGGTCTCGAGGGCTGCGACGAGCTGCGCTGCCCGAGCGCTGATGGCCGACGGTTCACCCTGGCTCGTCAGCCAGCTGCCCATGCCGACGGCGATGGCCCCGGCCCGGACGAAGTCCGGTGCCGACTCGAGCGTCACGCCGCCGGTCGGCACCAGCGGGATCATGGGCAGGGGTCCGTGCATCTCGCGCACAAAGCCGACGCCCAGGACCGAGGCCGGGAAGGCCTTCACGGCCGATGCGCCGGCGCGCCACGCGACCAGAGCCTCCGTGGGCGTGCTCGCGCCGGGGATGCTGGCCAGGCCGAGGCTCGTCGCCAGCTCGATCAGCGCCGGATCGGTGTGCGGCATGACGACGAAGCGGGCGCCTGCGCCGTGCGCCTCGCGCAGGCCGTCCTCGGCGATGACCGTCCCGGCGCCGATCAGCAGGTCCTCGCTCCCGAACCTTGCCGCCAGGCGACCGATGGACGCGATCGCGCCCGGACTGTTGAGCGTGACCTCCATGGCCCGTATGCCGCCTGCCGTGAGCGCGCCGGCGATCTCGACGATCCGCTCCGGCCCGATCCCCCGCACGATGGCGATCACACGCCCGCGCGCGATCTCGGTGGGGATGCCGATGCGATCACGCATGGTGCTCCTCGCTGAGGTTGCGGCGAGCGGTCGGCCGGGTGGTGAACGCCTCGCCTGTCTGAACCATAATGGCATTATTGGTATTGACAGTCCCAGCGCCGATCCGCACACTGCACGGACAGGCGGCAGCCTTCGAGGCCAACCGCGCCGGGTCAGCCGTTGTCGTCCTCCAGCCCCGACCCGCTGGTGCAGGTCAGATGTCGTTCGGCCGCCCGCACAGGAGGTCTCACTTGAAGAAGGTTCAGCGCGTCGCGGCACTGACCGCCATCGTGGCGCTCGCCGTCGGCGCGTGCTCGTCCAACGGGGCGGCGTCGCCCTCCGCGGCGGCCTCCGTCGCAGCCCCCTCCGCGGCGGCCTCCGTCGCAGCCCCGTCCGAAGCGGCCCCCTCCGCGGCAGGCAAGCAGCTGTTCGTGGTCATCAACAAGGCCGCCGACCAGCAGTACTTCATCGACCTGCAGACCGCGTTCGTCGACACGATCACCGGCCTCGGCGGCGAGGCCGCCAAGTTCGATGCCAAGGCCGAGGCGCCGCTGGGCGTCCAGCTCGTCAACGACGCCATCTCGAAGGGCGCCAAGGGCATCGCCATCACGGTCCCCGACCAGTCGATCGGGCCCGCGATCGCGACCGCCGTCAAAGATGCCGGCGTGGCCCTCGTCGCCACCGATGACCCGATCAAGGACGCCGCCGGAGCGGACATCCCGTTCGTCGGCTTCGACGGCACGGACATGGGCACCAAGGTCGGCGTCGAGGCCGGTCGCCTCCTCACCGCGGGTGGCTGGCTCACCGACAGCACCAAGAAGGTGGGCGTCCTCTCCGTCGAGAAGCAGGACCTGACCGTCTGCAACCAGCGCACCGACGCCTCGAAGGCCGAGGTCGCCAAGGCGGGCGCCACCGCCGACCAGATCTTCCCCGTCGCCTCGGACGCCACCGTGGCCGGCTCGCAGTCTGCGGCCGCCCCGGTCATCACCGCTCATCCGGACGTCACCAACTGGGTGGTCTTCGGCTGCAACGACGAGAGCGTGCTGGGCGGCATCAACGCCTTGGGCGCCGCCGGCGTGAAGCCCGATGCCATCATCGGCGTGGGCCTCGGCGCCTACGAGGCCTGCCGCCCGTGGGCTGCCGGCCAGGAGAGCGGCTTCAAGGCCGGCCTCTACATCTCCGGCACCGACGTCGGCGCGGCCGCCGCCCAGGCGCTGTGGGACAACGTCGTCAACGGCACGGCCCTGCCGCCGACCACCGTGGCCAAGACCACGATCGTGGACCCGACCACGTACGAGGCGACCTTCAGCAAGGCCTCCCTCGCAGCCTGCAAGTAGTCCATCCTCCTCCTGGCTGGCCCCCGGTCGCCGTGTGGCGACCGGGGGACAGTCCATGCTCAAGAGAGCGCATCGGTGAGGACGTATGGCGCCTGACTTGGAGCCGGCAACCGCCGACCGGCAGCCGGGGAGCCCCGACACGGGCACCCTGGAGATCCGCGGCCTGAGCAAGGCCTTTCCAAACGTCCAGGCCCTGGACGACGTGTCGCTCGATGTCCACGGCGGCGAGATCCTCGCCTGCATGGGCGAGAACGGCGCCGGCAAGTCGACGCTGCTCAAGATCCTCAACGGCGACTATCAGCCCGACGACGGGACGATGACCCTCGACGGGGTGACCCTCCGGTTCTCCAATCCGCGGGAGGCCCGGCACGCCGGGGTCCGCGTCATCTACCAGGAGCCCGAGATCATCCCCGGCGTGGACGTCGCCGAAAACATCTACGCGGGCGAGCTGCCGACGCGTGGCCCGTTCATCGATCGGCGCAAGCTCAACGAGCTCGTTGCCGCGGACCTGCGGCGCTTTGGGTTCGAATCGGTCCTGAGCCCCGAGACCATGGGTGACCGGCTGTCGGCCGCCCAGCGGCAGCTCGTGGAGATCGCCCGGGCGCTCAAATCCGGCGTCAGGGTGCTCGCCCTGGATGAGCCGACGTCGTCGCTCACCGACGCCGAAGTGGACCGCCTGTTCGCGCTGGTCCGCAGGCTCCGGGCGCAGGGCGTCGCCATCATCTACGTCTCCCACCGGATCAACGAGATCCTCCGCCTGGCCGACCGCGTCGCGGTGCTCCGTGACGGACGGCTCGTCGCCGTGCGCGCCGCCGCCGACCTTACCGAGGGCGAGATCGTGCGCCTGATGGTGGGCCGGCCCATCACTGACGTCTTCGCCCGCAACCGCCCTCCGACCGGGGCCGTCGTGCTGCGCGTCGACCACCTGTCCAGCGACTGGCACCGAGACGTGTCGTTCGAGGCGCGGGCGGGTGAGGTCGTCGGTTTCGCCGGGCTCGTCGGCGCCGGCCGCACCGAGCTGGCGAAGGTCGTGTTCGGCGAGCTGCCGATGACCGCCGGCACCGTGCAGGTCGACGGCAAGGTGGTCCATGTCCACCGCCCGTCGGACGCCATCCGCGTCGGCATCGGCTACACGCCCGAGGAGCGCAAGCGCGAGGGGATCATCCCGATCCGCAGCGTGCTCGAGAACGCGTCGCTCACGATCCTGCGGCGCCTCACGACCCTGCATTTCGTCCGCCGCCGAGAGGAACGCCGCATCGTCGCCACGTTCGTCGACCGCCTGCGTGTCCGGACCCCGTCGCTCGAGCAGGAGATCGGCAAGCTGTCCGGCGGCAACCAGCAGAAGGTCGTCCTCGCCCGCTGGCTCGCCGCCAAGCCGCGCGTGCTGATCCTCGACGAGCCGACCCGCGGCATCGACGTCGGCGCCAAGGCGGAGATCTATCGCCTCATCGACGGGCTCGCCACTGACGGGCTCGCCGTCGTCCTCATCTCGTCCGAGCTGACCGAGATCCTCGGCCTTTGCGACCGCATCTACGTGATGCAGGCCGGCCGGATCCGCGGCGAGCTCCTCGGCAGCCAGGCGACCGAGGAGTCCGTCCTCGCCCTCGCCATGGCCGACCACCTGGCCGCGGTCCCCGTGCCGCCGGCCCTAGCTGGAGAAGTTCGAGCATGAACGACGGGCAGGCTCCGGCCGTGCAGCCCGCACCATCCGCGAAGCCCACGGGGCCCGGAGTGTTTCGCCGGGTCATCGGCACGATCGGCGTGGACAACCTCTCGCTGTTCGCTGCCCTGGCGGCTCTCGGCATCCTGATCGCGTTTGTCTCGCCGCTATTCGGGATCAAGGGCGGAGAGAACTTCTTCTCGTGGCAGAACCTCATCAACAGCCTCGCCCAGAGCGTGGTCATCGTCGGGCTCCTGGCGGTCGGCGAGACGGCCGTCATCGTCGCCGGCGCGCTCGACATCTCGGTCGGCTCCATCGCCAGCCTGGCGTCCGTCGTCTCTGCCCTTGCCGTGACCCAGGGGATCCTCGGTGCCTTCGAGGGCTCCGTGGTGCTCGCCTTCGCCGCCGGCATGGGTGCCGGGTCTGCCGCGGGCGTCATCAACGGCCTCATCGTGACGGTCCTCAAGGTGAACCCGATCATCGCAACGCTTGGCACGCTGGCCGCATTCGACGGCCTCGCGTTCCTCGTTGCGCCCGGAGGCAAGCCGATCGGCATCGTCACCCATCCCGACTTCACGTGGTTGGGGACAGGCCGATTTCTCCAGGACCTGCCGCTGCCTGCGCTTGGAGGACGCCCGTGGCCGGGACTGCCGGTCATGTTCGTGGTGTTCATCGCGGTGGCCACGATCATGCACATCGTCATGCGCTACACCGACTTCGGCCGGTCCATCTACGCGATCGGCGGCAACGCCACGGCCGCACGCCTGGCGGGCATCAACGTCCGGGCTGTGCGCATCGGCATGTACGTGGTGTCGGGCGCGATCGCCGGCATCGCCGGCGTCCTCCTCACGGCCCAGACGACGTCGGGCAACCCGATCAACGGTCGCGGCCTCGAGCTCCAGGCGATCACCGCCGTGTTCCTCGGCGGGGCGGCGACCGCGGGTGGCCGCGGCACCATCGTGGGCACGGTCCTCGCGGTCCTGCTCGTCGGCGTCCTCAACAACGGGATGAATCTGCTCGGCGTGGGCCAGTTCTACCAGCGGATCGCCCTCGGCATGCTGCTCGTCTTCGCGGTCGCCCTGTCGCAGTGGCGCCAGTCGCGCTCCGAGCGGTCCGGGTCCAGGACCACCGCGAGCGCCTGATCGCATGATGGCCGGCGACGATGCGTCCCCCAGCGGAGCCCCCGAGACGGGCGTCCGGGCATGGGCCGAGCCCGTCGTCATCCCGACGTACCCGCTCGCGCCCCCGGACCGGAACCCGATGTTCCTCGAGAAGCGGGTCTACCAGGGCAGCAGCGGGAGGGTGTACCCGAACCGGATCATCGATCGCGTCCTGGACGTCTGCGAGGACCGCACCTGGCAGGCGATCCACCTCGAGAACGACCTCGTCTCGCTGATGCTGCTCCCCGAGATCGGGGGCAGGATCCAGGTCGGCCGCGACAGGACCAACGGCTACGACTTCTTCTACCGCCAGCCGGTGATCAAGCCCGCCCTGGTCGGCCTGCTCGGGCCGTGGATCAGCGGCGGCGTCGAGTTCAACTGGCCGCAGCACCACCGGCCGTCGACCTTCATGCCGGTGGACTGGGCGATCGAGGAGGAGCCCGACGGCGGTCGGATCGTGTGGATGGGCGACCACGAGCCGATGAACCGGATGAAGGGCATGGTGGGGATCCGGCTGCGCCCCGGCTCGTCGCTCGTGGAGGCGCGCGTCCGGCTCGCCAACCGGACGCCCCACACGCAGACCTTCCTGTGGTGGGCGAACGTCGCCGTCCGAGTCAACGAGCGCTACCAGTCGTTCTTCCCGTCCGACGTGCGTTCCGTGGCGGACCACGCCCGGCGCGCGACCTCGGCGTTCCCGGTGGCCCGGGGCCGCTACTACGGCGTCGACTACGGGGCGCGACCGCCCGAGGCAGCCGACCTCTCGTGGTACGCCAACATCCCCGTTCCGACCTCGTACATGGCCGTCGGGTCCCGCGAGGACTTCTTCGGCGGCTACGACCATGAGGCCGGCGCCGGCCTCGTCCACATCGCCGACCACCGCGTCGCGCCCGGCAAGAAGCAGTGGACCTGGGGCGACGCAGCGTTCGGGCGTGCGTGGGAGCGCAACCTCACCGATGGGGGCGGCCCCTACATCGAGCTGATGGCCGGGGTCTACACCGACAACCAGCCGGACTTCTCCTACCTCGCGCCCTACGAGACCAGGACGTTCACCCAGGCCTGGTACCCGATCCGGGACATCGGTCCCGTGCTCGCGGCCAACCGGGACGCCGCCGTGAGCGTCCGGCGCGACGCCGCCGCCGTCGCGATCGAGGTTGGCGTCAACGTGACCCGAGCCGTCGAGCCGGCCCTGGTCGTGGTCACCCGGGACGGCGCGGTCCTCGCAGAGCGCCGGGGAGCCATCACGCCGGCCGCGCCCTTGCGCCTGGCGCTCCCCGCGGGGCTGCAGGCCGGCGCCACTCTCGACGTCGTGGTGCGTGCCGCGGATGGTCGGGAGCTCATCCGGGCCTCCACCGCGTCGGACGCGCCCGCAGCCGGCGCAGTCCTCGCGGCGGAGCCGCCGGCCCCGGCCAACGTCCCGACCATCGAGGAGCTGTACCTGACCGCGGTGCACCTGGAGCAGTACCGCCACGCGACGAGGCTTCCCGGACCGTACTGGGCGGAGGCGCTACGGCGGGATCCCACGGATGTCCGGACGAACACGGCCGTCGGGGTCATGCTGCTGCGCGCGGGCCGGTACGCCGACGCGGAGCGGCACCTGCGGACGGCCGTAGACCGTGTGACGCGGCGCAACGCGAACCCGGGCGACGGTGAGCCCTTCTACCAGATCGGGCTCTGTCTCGCGCTTCTCGGCCGCGATGCCGAGGCGGAGGAGTCCCTCGCCAAGGCCACGTGGTCGCGGGCATGGCAGGCACCCGCTGAGCATGCCCTCGCGCAGCTCCGCGCCCGGGCCGGAGACCTGCGTGGTGCCCTCGCGCGGGCGGACCGGGCGCTCGATGCCGATCCGAGGCACGCGACCGCGGTCGCGCTCAAGGCTGCGCTGCTTCGCCACCAGGGCGACGACGTGGGCGCCCTTGCGGTCGTGGCCGCGGGCCTGGCCGTGGACCCGCTGGACCGGTGGCTGCTCGCGGAGCGCCGGCGGCTCGAAGGCCCGGGCCCCGGTGATCTGCCGGTGCCCGCCGCCGTGCTGGGACAGCCCGCGACCCAGGCGGCGCTCGACATCGCTCACGAGTACGCTGCAGCTGGCCTGCTGGCCGACGCCGAGGACGAGCTCGCGCCGCTCGTGGTGGCCGCGGAGGGCGGACCGTCGCTCGACCCGATGGTCGCGTACACCGTGGGCTGGATCCGCGACCGGCTCGGGGATCCGGACGGGGCTGCGGCCTGGTACCGGCGCGCCGCCGCCCTGCCGGCGGATGGCTGCTTTCCCGCACGCCTCGTGGAGATCGAGATCCTGCTCGCCGCATCCGCCGCCGTTCCCAGCGACCCGCGCGCGCCGTACTACCTCGGGAACCTCTACTACGACCGGCGCAGGTACGCCGACGCGATCGCCTGCTGGCGCACCGCCCGGGCGCTGGACCCCGGCTTTCCGACGGTGCATCGCAACCTGGGGATCGCGCAGGCCAACGTGCTCCGCGCCCCCGGCGCCGCCGAGCGCTCGTTCCTGCGTGCGTTCGCCTGTGACCCCACCGACGCGCGGGTGCTCTACGAGCTGGACCAGCTCCAGAAGCGCCGTGGTGCCTCGCCCGCCGCGCGGCTCCGGCGCCTCGAGCGTCAGCGCGACCTGGTGGCGCTCCGCGACGACCTCGGTGTCGAGATGGCGCTGCTGCTCGAGCAGGTCCGAGGCGCCGCCGCCGCGCTGGCCCACCTCTCCGGCCGCCGGTTCCACCCCTGGGAGGGCGGCGAGGGGCTGGCGCTCGATGCCCATACCGGCGCGAGGCTCCGCCTAGGCAGGGCCGCGCTCCTGGCGGGCGACGCGGCGGCAGCGATCGGCCACCTCGACGCCGCCCTCGAGCCGCCCGAGACGCTCGGCGAGGCGCGCCATCCGCTGGATCCGGAGCACGAGCTTTGGTTCGAGCTGGGTCGCGCGAGGCAGGCCGCCGGCGACGCCGCAGGCGCGCTCGCCGCCTGGGGGCGAGCGGCCTCGCCGCTCCCGGCGGGCGCGGAGCTGCATGCGGCCGCGGCCTTCCGGGGCCTGGCGCTCGTTGCCACCGGCAGGCACGACGACGGCGCGCTCGCCATCCGCGGCCTGCTGCACGCCACGCGCCGGGCGGCGAGGAAACCCGTGGGGATCGACTTCTTCGCGACGTCCCTGCCGACGTTCCTCGTCTTCGAGGACGACCTCGACCGACGCCATCGCCTCGACTGCCGCTGGCTCGAGGGCGTCGCGCTGGGTGCCCTCGGGCGCACCGGCGAAGCGAGCGACGTCCTCGCCGAGGTCCTCGCGGCCGACCCATCGCACATGGGCGCGCTCCGCGCGCTCGACCGGATCGCGGGCGAGCCGCCGCCGGCCTCGCCGCCCGGGACGGCATAGGAAGTGCCCGCGTCAGCGGGCGCCGTGCTCGCGCACCGTGTCGTAGACCGCAACGATGTTCTCGGGCGGGACGAACGCTTGGATGTTGTGGACGGTCGCGAACACGAACCCGCCGCCCGGGGCGAAGTCGTCGATCCGCCGCTTGACCTCGTCGCGGACCTCCGCGGCGGTCCCGAACGGCAGCACCCGCTGGGTGTCGATTCCCCCACCCCAGAAGGTCACGTCGCGACCGTAGGTGGCCTTCAGGCGGGCCGAGTCCATCCCCCGCGCGCTGACCTGCACGGGGTTGAGGATGTCGACCCCGATCTCGATCAGGTGCGGGACCAGGTCGAACACGGCGCCGCAGCCGTGGTAGAAGATCTTCGCGTCGGTCTTCGCCTTGATCGCGTCGAACAGCCGTCGCTGGCGCGGCTTGATCAGGCTCGCGTAGATCGTCGGGCTGATCATCCAGCCGTCCTGGGAGCAGACGTCGTCCCAGAAGGTGAAGACGTCGATGTACCGGCCCACCTGGTCGAGATACCGGTTCACGGACTCGACGTAGATGTCCGTGATCCCGTCCACGAGGCGCTCGGCGAACGGACGATCCAGGAGCATGGCCTCCATGAAGGTCTCGAGGCCCACCGTCCGGCACGCCTGCTCGAAGATGCCGCCGCCGATGACGCCGGACCCCACGAGGGCGTAGTCGGTGTGCTCGTAGAGCCACTTCGCGCGTTCGGCGAGCGTGGCGACGACCTCGACCGGGTCCGGCTCGGGCCACGTGTAGCCGGCCAGCGACTCGAGGGTGGGCTCGATGGGGTAGTCCACCCAGTCGTAGTAGAGGCCGTTCCGCTTGGGCATCCGCATCTTGGAGCCCCAGCGGTCGAAGATGGCCCAGTACTCCCCGTCGTCGATGATCGGGACGCCGGCGACGTGGGTCGGGGGCAGCTGGACCATCCGGGTGTCTACACCGAAGCGGTCGAGGAGCGAGTCCGCGAGGAACGGCAGCTGCTGGACCTCGTCGTAGACGCGAACGGGCTCGGCGTCGAGCCCAAGGTGGGCCATGAGCGGCTCGTACGCCGCCTTCGTGATCGATGTGACGATCGATCCGCCGAGATCGACGGGGAGGCGGTCCGGCTCCCTGTGGTCGAGGGCCGCTCGGACGCGCTCGCGGGATGTCATCGGCACGCCGGAATCCTCGTGACAATTGGTAGGATTGGTATCATACTGCATGCGGCGTCCGGTTCAAGCCCCCGCTCGCGTTCACGCGCTCGGGCCGACAGCACCAAGGAGACCCGTGGCTGATCTCGTACCGCTCACCCAGGCCATCGAGGCCGGAGACCGGGCGACGGCCGTCCGGATCACCACCGACGCGGTCGCCGACGGGATGGACCCGCAGGTCGTCCTCGACGCGATGATCGCGGCGATGGAGGTCGTCGGCGCCCGGTTCCAGGCCGGTGACATCTTTGTGCCCGAGATGCTGATCAGCGCCCGGGCCATGAAGGAGGCCACGGCCGTCCTCGCGCCGGCCCTCCTGGCCGCGGGCCTCAAGCCGGAGCACACCGCCGTCATCGGGACGATCCAGGGCGACCTCCACGACATCGGCAAGAACCTCGTCGCCATGATGTGGAAGGGCGCCAACATCGCGGTCGTGGACCTCGGCGTCAACGTCACTCCCGCGGCCTTCGCCGACGCGGTGCGCGAGTTCGGGGCCTCGATCGTGGGCATCAGCGCGCTGCTCACGACGACGATGGTCGGCATGCGCGACGCCGTGGAGGCGGTCCACGCCGTCGACCCCGCCGTCAGGGTGATCGTCGGCGGAGCCCCCGTCACGCCCGAGTTCGCGGCGTCCATCGGCGCGGATTACTACGCACCCGACGCCGGTGCTGCCGCCGACGTCGCCAAGCTCGCCCTGGCGGGAGCCTAGCCCGGAGCCGCTGCGGCCGGTCACCCGGCCGGGAGGAGACCACTTGCGTCATCGAGACCGCGTCCTCCAGGCGCTAGCGCGTGAGGCACCCGACCGGTGCCCGATGCAGATCAGCTTCACGCCGGAGTTCGCCGGCCGGCTCCGGGACGACCTCGTCCGGCGCGGGATGCTGGCCGAGCCGGACCTCGCGCTCAACAGCGACGCGGCCCGCGCCGGCGCCCACAACCCCCACGGGGGCGGGAACACGCACGAGCTCGAGCGTGCCATCGGCGAGGACATCCTGCTCACGTCCGTGGGTTGGGCGAACGGCTACTACCAGGAGGGCGACCGGTACACGGACGAGTGGGGCGTGACGTGGCAGAGCCAGCCCTACTCGACGCGGTTCGGCGGCGGGCGGTACACGGAGATGGTGGGCCACCCGCTCGCCGACGACGCGGCGGTCGCGTCGTACATCCCGCCCGACCCCACGCGCGATTCGCTCTACGCGGACGCGATCGCGACGATCCGCGACTTCGGGGACGACTACTTCATCGTGGGCGCGACGGTCACGACGATCTGGGAGACGGCCTGGGCGCTGCGCGGCTACGAGCAGCTGCTCGTCGACATGGTCACCGAGCCCGAGCTGACAGACGCGATCGTGGAGTTCCCGTTCCGCTACCACATGGCCGCGGCGGAGCGCCTCGCGAGCCTGGGCGTGGACATGCTGTGGACCGGTGACGACATCGGCAGCCAGCGGGGGATGCTGTTCAGCCCCGCGACCTGGCGCCGCTTCTACAAGCCCCGCATGGCCGAGCTCATCGCCCGCGTGAAAGCGATCAACCCGTCGCTGCTGGTGGCGTACCACACGGACGGTGACGTCCGGGCGGTGCTCCCGGAGCTGGTCGAGATCGGCATCGACGTGCTCAACCCGGTCCAGCCGGCGTGCATGGACCCGGCCTGGATCAAGCGCGAGTTCGGCGACCGCCTCCGGTTCTGGGGGAGCATCGACGAGCAGCACACCCTCCCGTTCGGGACCGCCGACGACGTCCGTGCCGAGATCCGGCTGCGGCTCGACACCATCGGGCGCGGGGGCGGCCTGATCCTGGGACCCACCCACCACGTCCAGCTGGACACCCCGCTCGAGAACTTCTGGGCGATGGTGGAGACGATCCGCGACACGCCCTGCCGATGACCGAGCGACCCGCCCCGTCGACCCTCGTGCCCTCGACTGCGGACCGCGCCGTCATCCGGGACCTCGCGACCCGCTGGGCGGAGCTCGCCGGGCAGCCCGTGATGGCAGATCGCCGCCGCCAGTGGCGGGCCTTGCACGACCTGCGCCCGGAGCGGCCGATGGTGCTCTTCGAGACGTCCTCCATCGAGGGATACGTCGAGACGTCCGAGCTGCGCTGCGCGCAACCGATCCTGCGTGCCGTGGAGGCGAACTTGCGCGACACGATCCGCCACGCGGACGAGGTCGGCGACGACATCGTCCTCGAGCCCTACTACCGGATCGGCTGGGACATCGGGAGCACCCCCTTCGGCGTGGACGTCGAGACGCGGCCCGCGCACACGGCGGACGGCGACCCGTCGCTGGGCTACACCTTCAACTTCCCCATCCGCAGCCCGGCCCAGGTCGCGCTGCTCAAGCCGCGGTCGTTCTCGGTCGACCGGCCCGGCACGCTGGCCCGGCAGCGCCTCCTGGAGGACGCATTCGGCGACGTGCTGCCCGTGCGGGTCGGCAACTACGACCACTTCATGGTCGAGCAGGGGAACGAGAGCTGGGCCGGCAACTACTTCCTGGGTCTCACGTGGCAGGTCTACCGCTTCATCGGCAACGACGGGCTCCTCTACTGGCTGTACGACGCGCCCGACGCGATCCATGAGCTGATGGAGTACATGACCCGTGACCGCGAGCGGATGTTCGGCGAGCTCGAGCGCGAGGGACTGATCGTGCCGAACACCGACAGCCAGATGGCGGGACCCCGGGCGTACGGCTACGTGTCGTCGCTCCCCCCGGCCGATGCGCCGGGCACGGCCGGCCTCGGCGACCTGTGGTGCTGGGCGGAGTCCCAGGAGACCACGACGGTGTCGCCGGCCATGTACCGCGAGTTCTTCCTGCCCTACATCGCCCGCCTGGCGGCTCGCTTCGGCCTCGTCTACTACGGGTGTTGCGAGCCGGTCCACGACCGACTCGAGCTGATCATGGAGGCGATGCCCAACCTGCGGTCCGTCTCCGTCTCCCCGTGGGCGAGCTTCGAGCTCGTGGCGGAGATGCTGGGTGACCGATACGTCTACTCCCGCAAGCCCAACGCGGCCTTCCTGAGCGGCCCGTCCCCCGACTGGGAGCTCGTGGAGCGCGATCTTCGGCGGACCGCCCATGCGGCCGGCGGCTGCAACGTGGAGCTGCTGTTCCGGGACCTCTACGCCATCGCCGGCGACCGCGCTCGGCTCACGCGCTGGGTGGCGCTTGCCCGCTCGGTCTTCGGGATGTAGCGCTCGTCAGGCGACCGGTCGGGCGAAGCTGTAGGCGCTCGCCGGGTTGGCGACGAAGATGCGACGACGGTCTTCGGCGCCGATGCCGCGCGCCTCCATGGCGTCGGTGAAGGTCCCCAGCAGGAATGACATGCCGGGTGCGCCGCCGTACGTGGACCAGTAGCGCTGCCTCGCGGCATCCATCCCGAGCAGGAGCTGGTCGCCGAACCCGTCCTCCAGCATCCACTCCAGCAAGGTGAGCGTGCCGTTCGGCCGATCGGCGCCCCACCGGAACGTCTGGTCGTATTCGACATAGGCGCCGGTCTCGAGGATCGCGCGGTGGTAGTCGCGGTCGACGATCTTGTCGGTGTGCGAGAGCACGATGTGGCGCGGGTCAACGCCGTGGCCGCCAAGGACCTCGATCTGCTCGAGGGCGGCGGTTCCCTCGGTGCAATGGGTGAGGATCGGGCAGCCGGTGACCCGATGGGCGGCCCCTGCGGCCGCGTAGATCTTCAGCTCCAGTGGCGTCAGGCCGTGCTCGCTCCCAGCGATCTTCATGACGCCGGCGCGATGCCCGGTGCGGTCGAGCGTCGGGCCCGCGTAGTCGTTCGCGTCGATCCCGGCCTCGATGTCGGCGGTGAACATCGCGGCGAGCACGTCCTGGTTGCCGGTGACGCTCCAGTGGTCCGCGGCGTAGTACTTGGCGAGGTGCAGGCCCGTCGGCGCGACAACGTGCACGCCGGACCGGCGGCTGATCTCGGCCAGCTTGCGCACGTTGCGCCCGGCGTCGCAGGGCATCGCGTCCACCACCGCCCCCAGGCCCAGGGCTCTCGCCGGGGCCAGCTCGTCGACCGCCCGGTCGACATCGTCGAGCAGGAAGTCCGGGTAGAGGGCAACGGGCCGCCCTCCATCGATGACCAGGTGCTCATGCGCGTACGTGACGCCGAGCGACGCCGCCGGGATGTCGGCGAGCACGGTCCGCACGAAGCTCATCAGCGATCCGTCTCCTTGACTGCGCCCAGGACGAGGGCTGCGGCCCCGAGCACGCCGGCGTGGCCCTCCAGCCGTGCCTGGCGCACCTCGACGACGCGCCCCTTGGGGAAGATGAACGTGTGCTGGTTCACGTACGCCTGCACGTTGTGAAGGAACAGGTCGCTGGCAGCCATCGGCCCCCCGCCCAGGACGACGACGGTTGGGTTGTAGGCGTGGATCGCCGTGACGATCGTCGTGCCAAGGTCCCGCACGAAGTCGGCCAGGATCTCCGTGCACACGCGGTCACCCGTCCTCACTCCGCCGATGAGCGACTGGAAGGTGATGCTCGCGGGATCCCGGGCGAAGTCCTCGGCGAGCGATGACGGGACGAGCCGTGTCAGGGCGTCACGCAACCGCCCGGTGACGGCGTTGGCGGACACCAGGCTCTCCGCGCAGCCCCGGTTGCCACACAGGCACAGGCGGCCGCCGGTCTGGATCGTGAAGTGCCCGACGGCCACGCCCGTCCCGAGGTTGGCCGTCTCGAGGAGCCGCCCGCCGATCACCACGCCGCTCCCGAGACCCGTGCCCAGGGTCAGCCCGACGACGTCGTCGATGCCGATCGCAGCGCCGAACCGCCACTCCGCGAGGGTGGCGGCGGCACCGTCGTTGGCGCAGCGGACCGGGATCCCGAACCGGCGGGCGAGCTCGTCGCGCAACGGGAAGTCCTCGATCCCCAGCACCTTGCCCGGCAGGTAGCGCGATCCGAACCCGGGCTCCACGATGCCGGGCAGCGCGATGCCGAGCCCCAACGGCGTGCCGCCACCCGCTTCGACATGCCCCTCGACGCGTCGGATGATGAGGTCCAGCACCGCCGGAAACGGCATCCCCGCCGTGGCGTCCACCGTGGGCCGCTCGATGGTGCCGTCCTGGCGGACGAGGCCGGTCTTGAGCCGGGTCCCACCGATGTCGACGCCGATCAGGAACCCCGCGTCACCCGTCCGCGCCTGGCCCGGCCGGCTCGTCACCCGAGAACCGCCACGTCGTCGAGCTCGAGGATGGCGTTGCCTTCGGCAAGGGCCGCCCGGAGGTTGCCCGGTGCCACCTCGCGCGGCGTCACTCGACCCGCCACCGCGAGCGCGGCCGCCGTTCCGGCCGCCTGGCCCATCGCCATGCACTGGGCCATCGAGCGGACCGACGCGTGGGCGTCATGCGTGGCCGAGAAGCAGCGGCCGGCGACGAGGACGTTGTCCGCGTCCCTCACGAGCAGCGTGCGGTAGGGGATGCCGACGGCTGCCCCTTCGGGCAGGTAGGTCCACGCGGTGTCCGCCCCGGCGTGGTGGTCCTCCAGGGGCGCCCCGCACAGCGCGACCTGGTCATCGAACTGCGCGGCCGACAGCACCTCGTCGCGGGTGAGCCGGTGGTCGCCGTACACCCGGCGCGTCTCGCGGACCCCGACCTGGGTCCCGAAGCTGGCCAGGTGCGCATCCTCGTAGCCGGGGACGTGGTCGACCAGGAACCGCACGTACTCCAGGGCCTGGCGACGGCCGGCGATCTCGGCCTCGGTCAGCAGCCACGGATCGCTGGCGTTTACCACGCGGCCGTCGGACGTCCGATACGAGTCGAGGCGCGTCATGATCGTGGCCGTCACCCCGGCGATCGGCGTGATGTGGTCGGAGCCCTCCCGCCGAGGGAGATCGTACCGGCCCGTCGCCGCCGCGGCCGCGAGTCTGGCGTTGACCTCCGCCTTGCTGACAGTCCGTCGCCGGGCCTGGTCGACATTGACCATCCGGAAGGTCGTCGTCAGCGTCTGCGCAGGCTCGAGCTCGCCCGCCAGCTCGTACCCGAAGCCGGCGAAGTGGCACAGGTCGGCGTCGCCCGAGGCGTCGATGAAGACCGAGCCACCGACCTCGAGGAGTCCGGCCTTGGTGGCGACGGTGACGGACTCGAGGCGCCCCGAACGGACCGTGGCGGCCTGGACGAACGCGTGGAGGAGGACCCGCGCGCCGGACTCCGTGACGAGCGACTCCCAGGCGACCTTGAGCTCGTCCGGGTGATAGGTCACGCCGAGGCCGGCTCCGAAGGTGTTCGGCCGCTCCACGACGGGGCCGATCTCCCGGAGCCGCGCGACGACCTCGTCGCCGATCCCGCCGACGACCTTCCGCGGGCTGGACCCGGGCGTCCAGAACCCGTAGAAGGTGTCCAGGACCGCCGTGCTGGTGCCACCCAGGAACGGAAGCTTCTCGATCAGCAGGACCGAGGCCCCGCCACGGGCCGCGGCGATGGCGGCCGACGAGCCCGCCGAGCCGGACCCGACGACGACGACATCGTACGCAAGCGCCGAGCTCACGAGGCGCCCGCCGACGAGGCATCCATGAGCGCGAAGCCGGCGTCCACGGTGACAGTCTGGCCGGTCACGCGGGCGGAATCGGCCGACAGGAGGAACGCGGCGGTGCCGGCGATGTCCTCGGGCTCCATGAACCCCCCTGCGAGCGGCTGCTTCCAGGCCGCGTAGGCGACCGTGGCGGGATCGGCCGCGGCCCGTCCGGCCATCGGCGTGCGGGTCAGCGCCGGGGCGATGACGTTGACCCGGATCCCATCCCGAGCGTAGCGCGCCGCCATGGCCCGGCTGAAGGCCTCCACGGCCCCCTTTGACGCGGTGTAGGCGTGCGTCGCGAAGAACCCCGCGCTAGGGTGCGCGGCCAGGACGCTCGACATGTTGAGGACGGCGCCCCGACACCCGTCCGGCCCAGGCGGCTGGTCGAGCATCGCGCGCACCGCGGCGCCACAAACGAGGAAGGCCGAGCGGCCGTTGAGCTCGAGCGTCGCGTCCCATGCCCCGGCATCCGCCTCGTGGACGGGGCCGTCGCCGAAGCGGCGGCCGCTCCCGCCGGCCACGTTGAACACTGCGTCGACCGAGCCGAACGCCGCTCGACACGCGTCGACGATGCGAGCGGCCGACTCCGGGACCGTGAGGTCGGCGGCCAGACACTCGGCGCGGCCCCCGGCGTCGCGGATGCGCGCCACGAGCGCTTCGCCGTGGGCCTGGGTTCGGGTCCCGATGAAGACGGACGCACCCTCACTCGCGACGCGCACGGCGGTCGCGCCGGCGATGCCCGTGGCCCCGGTGACCAGCACGGCCCGGCCACGGAGCCGATCGCTCACTCGTAGGTCTCCGGCACCGCGATGGCACCGTCCGAGTCGTAGGCTGCGCGAACGCGCCGGAAGTGCTCCTCGTAGACCCGTTCGAGCTGCTCGGCGCCCTCGCTCGAGCCGACGAAGTGCGGGCTGGTGAGCACCACCGGGAGGACCCCGCGCTCGACCAGCTTCTCGGCCGTGCGCGTCTTGAGCATGTTCACGACCGAGATGGCACCCACGGAGCTGCTGGGGCCCACCTTGTACGGCAGCCCATCGATCGCCACGACGGCGTCTCCGGCCGGCGACCCGTTGTCGATCAGGACGTCGGCGATCTCCATGAGCTTCATGCCGCTGGGGTGGCGCGAGGCCGTGGCGTTGCCGTGGTCCACCGACGTCACGACGACCACGGGCATCCCCATCTTCCTGGCATAGAGCGCGATCTCGATGACGACGCCGTTGATCCCCGTGCTCGAGAAGACCAGGAACGCGTCGCCCGGGTGGCACTTGAACTGCTGGAGGATGACCTTGCCGAAGCCGTCGACCTTCTCGAGGAACATGGCCTGGCGCAACCCGTTGGGCCCCACGACGCCCACATGGTTGCTGATGGCGAGCTCGGCGACGGGATGGAAGCCCGGGAAGCTGCCGATGCGCGGGAACATCTCCTCCGTGTTCATCCGCGAGTGCCCTGATCCGAAGACGTGGACAAGGCGGTCGGCGGCGATCGTGGTCGCGAAGATCTCCGCTGCATCCTCGATCGCCCCGAGCTCTGTCGCCTCGAGGCGGTCGAGGACGGCACGGGCTTCGCCGAGCCACCGGAGCGCGGCGTTCGGGGCGGGCATTGCGGCGGACATGGCAGCTCCAGGTTCAGCGTGGGGTGGACGCGTCCAGCAGTCCCGCCGCGATCCGCGAAGGTGTCTCGGGAGCGGGACGGCTCGTGGTGGGTGGAGCGGAAGGGTCATGGCTCGACGCCCAGCCTTCCTGCACGTGGCGCTCGATGAGGAACCGCGAACGGTCGCCGCGGAGCAGGCCCTGACCGACCTCGACGATGACGTTCGACCTGTCCCGCGTCGTGCGGCGGAAGAGGAGCGCCGGCGCACCGCGGGACACACCCAGCACGTGGGCCTCGCGGCTGGTGAGCACGACCGGCTCCAGGGTCTCGCTCGCCTTGGCGACGTAGCGCCCGTAGTCCTCCCACAGGACGTGGTAGAGGGAGCGGCTTGAGAAGTCCCTCTGGTCGAGCCTCGGGAAGAGCCTGAGCGGCAGGTGGGACACTTCGAGGACGACGGCCTCACCATCCGATGAGCGCAGGCGCTCGAGGCTGAACACCGGATCGCCGGTCTCCAGGCACAGCTCCGTCGCCAGGTGCTCGCTGGCCTCGACGATGCTCGTGCTGACCACCGCGGTCGTCAGCTCCATGCCGCGACTGCGGAGGGCGTCGCCGATGCTGAAGTAGCCCGAGGCGTCGGCGTCCACCCGGGGTCGCGTCACGAAGGTGCCGCGCCCCTGGTGACGCGTGATCAGACCACGTTCCTCCAGGTCCGCCAGCGCCTGGCGGAGCGACGTGCGGCTCACGTCCAAGAGCTCGCACAGCTCCCGCTCCGGTGGCAGGCGGGTCCCGTGCGGCCACGCTCCCGAGCGGATCAGCGCCTCGGCGCGTCCCGCGATAATCGAGTAGAGGGGTTCCTTCACGCCATCCCTCGGTCGGTGGTGGTGATCGATGAGACTACCACAAAAGGTTTGATTGGTATAGTCTTGGTCCTGTGAAGGCCGTATTCAGCCGTGGCACGACAACCCCGAGCGTCGCCAGCCCGGCCCGCCATGGAGGTCGCCCAATGCACGTCGCCGTGGTCGGGGCGGGACCGGCCGGGCTGACGGCCGCCTACCGGTTGCTGCAGGCAGGCCACGAGCCCACGGTATTCGAGGCGATGCCCGTTGTGGGCGGCAGGACCCATGCCGCGCACCACGGCCCGGGCCACTGGACGGACGACGGCGCGGGCTGGCTCGCGTCGTTCTACCCGGACACCCTGGCCCTGCTGGACGAGCTCGGGCTTCGGGGCATCCTCCGCGAGCTCTCGCTGCGCGGGGGTGGGGACCTGCTGCTGAACGGTGCCCTCCAGCCGAACCCGAACTCGGTGCGGCGCATCCTCGGGACAACCCTGCTGCGGCCATCCGAGAAGATCCGGTTCGTGGCGTGGATGGCGCAGCTGTTCCTGACCCAGCGCGGCGAGCTGCGGGTCGACATGGGCTGGGACGCCCGCACGGCACGGACCGGCCTGGCCTCCATCGGCCGGGCGGCCGCCGACGTGGTTGTGCGGCCATCGTTCGAAGGCCCGTTCTTCTCGCGTCTCGAGGACCTGTCCGCCGCTCTCGTCCGCTCGTGGTTGCGCGCGCTGTCGGTGGGCACGTTCTTCCAGGTGGACGGTGGGATGGACACCCCTTGGCGCCACCTCGGCGAGATCGTCGGGGTCCGGACCGGCTCGCGTGTCGACCGGCTGGTGCGGACGGGCAACGGCGTGGAGGTGCACCTGGCCGACTCCGTCGAGCGGTTCGACGGGGTCGTCGTCGCCGTACCGGCACCACTCGCGGTGCAGCTTGTGGACGGTGCCGACCTGCCGGAGGCGGTCCGCGGCGTCCAGTACGCGCCGCATGTCCGGTTGTACGCGGCGCGCCGCGGTCCGGGTCGGCCGCGGACGGGGATCCATGCCCTCCCCAACGATGTCGTCGCAACCGTGGAGCAGGGATCCGGCGGGGACGGCTCCTGGGGCCGCGTGCCGCCCGGATGGGAGTGGGCACTCGTGTGCGCGCCGGCCGCGTCGAGTGCCGGACTCGTCCCGATGCCGGACGCGGAGCTCGCATCGACGCTCTGGGCAGCCGGCACGGCCATCGACCCGAGCCTCTTCCCGCTCGAGACGGCCGAGATCACCCATCTCGTGCGCTGGCCGCACGCCGTGCCCGTCGTGAGGCCGGGGTACTTCGCGCCGTTGCGCGCGCTCAGGCAGCAACCGCCGATCGTGTTCGCCGGCGATTGGCTCGTCCAGCCCTGCGTGGAGGGAGCGGTCCGATCGGGGAAGATCGCCGCAGCGGCATTCGGGAGCGCCCGTCAGTGAGCGACGCCAGGGACGGCGCGTTCGGACATCTGCAAGTCATCTCCCTGGAGAGTGCCGATCTGCTCCTGACGATGGTGCCGGAGCTGGGTGGGCGGGTCACGTCGCTCCGGGATCGGCACTCGGGGCGCGAGTGGCTGGTCCAGGGCACCCCGCCGACACCCTCCGAGTTGACGGCGTGGCGGCGCGAGACGGCGGTCTTCGGGCTCCGCGAAGCCTACGGCTGGGACGAGTGCCTCCCGACGGTGGCGCCCGCCAACGGCCCGATCGATCCTGACGGCCCGCCTCTCCGCGACCACGGCGCCCAATGGGCACGAAGCGCCGCCGTCCGGGTGGTGCCGGGCACCGACGGCCGGATGGTCGCCACCCGATGGAACGACACCCGATGGCCCCTGCACCTCGAACGCCGGCTCAGGCTTGAGGACCGCGTCATCCATGCCGCGTACGCTCTCGTGAACGCATCGGCCGTCGACCTGCCGGTGCTCTGGTCCATGCACGCTCTCCTTGAGCTCGAGCCAGGATCGAGATTCGAGCTCCCGCAGGGCACCAGTGTGACCCTGTCCCAGGAGATCGGCACCGGGCTGGAGGCCGCGCCGCTCCGGCGTCCCACCCCCTGGCCGGTCGTCGTCGGCAGCCCGGCCGTCGACCTCTCCGTGGTCCAGGCCGGCGGCGCGGGCTTCGCCACGAAGCTCTACGCCGATCCGGCACCGCCGGGCCCCGTGGGCGCGACGACGCCTGACGGTGCCTCGATCATGTTCAGCTGGACGCGGGAGCACGTGCCGGCGGTGGGCCTGTGGATCGACGCCGGCGGCTGGCCGGCGGGCTCGGGCGCCACGCAGGTCGCCATCGAGCCCACGACGTCCGGGCACGATGACCTCGACACTGCGATGGCGTCCGGACGGGCACTGCTGCTACGGGCCGGCGAACGGATCTGCTGGGACGTCACGATCGAGGTTCGCGGGACGCCCGCCGCAAGCTAGCGCGCCCGGTGGCCGCGAAGCGCCAGGCATCGGCCCGCTGCGGGATGCTCGCCGCGGGTCAGCGGGCCAACGGGTCCACCCCCGCCGATTCGCCGGTGCGCGCCGACGGCCAGAGCGCCGGTGGCGTCGACCCGGATGGCGACCAGGACGCCGACGGCGACACGGACGGTGACGCCACCCCAGCGCCCGCCGACGCGGTGGGCGACCAGGGTTCCACCGATGCCCGGTCGCAGTGCCACCTCCCGTACGATGGCGGGGATGGCCCTCCCGATCGCCCGACGCGCCTGGCGCGCCTCCCTCCCGCTGGTGGGGGCGTTCGTGGTCGGCGCGATCGCGTACGGCGGGCTGTACACGTTCCCGGCCATCTCGGTCGCGTTCGCGGGTGAGTTCGGGATCAGCCGGACGCTCGCGGTCACCCCCTGGACGATGTTCCTCGTCGTCACCGCGGTCGCGAGCCCGCTGCTGGGCCGCGCGTACGACGAGTGGGCCGATCGCGACCTCCTCACGGCGTCGATGGTGCTGCTCGCGGCCGGCTGGCTTGCGCTGTACCTGGCGCAGGAGATCTCGCTCGTCATCCTGGCCTACGCCGTGTTCATGGCGCTGGGCCTCCAGCTCTCGTTCATCGGGACGTCCACGGCGATCGCGCGGCGCTATGCGGGCATGTCCGGGCTCGCGCTCGGGATCGCGTACGCAGGGCCGGGCATCGGCGTCGCGATCGCCCTGCCGATCGCCGGCGGGCTGATCGCCACCGCGGGCTGGCGCTCGACGTCGCTCGTGTTCCTGGCGTCGTGCCTCGTCGGGGTGGCGTTCGTGTGGGTCATGACCAGCGGCCCGGCGATCGTCGTCCCGGCACGGCGACCGGAGCGGCGGCGGGCCTCGGCGCCCTCGGACGTGCGTGGCCCGGCGGGCGCCGCGGAGCCGCGGGGGCCGGCGGTGGCGGTGATCGGCCCGGAGGTCGCCACGTTCCTCGCGAGCCCCATCGGGCGGCCCTCGATCGCCCTGGGCGAGCCGATGAGCGCCGGCCAGCTCGACGTCCGGGGCACCGAGGCCGTCCAGGCGCGCCACGCCTCGGGCCTCCACGAGGTGTCGGCGCCGGGCGCGGTCTCGGCCGCCCGTGAGATCCAGCCCGTCGGCAGCGGCGAGCACCCGCGGAGCGTTCGCCGCGTTGTGCGGACGCGCCGGTTCTGGCTGCTGTTCGCTGGTGCCGCCGCGATCGGGGTCTTCGACGAGGGCGTCCTGCAGGCGTTCATCCCCAGCGCCATGAAGGTCGGGCTCGGGGCGGGCTGGGCGGCGACGGCGCTCGGGCTCCAGTCGCTGGCCTACGTGTTCGGGCAGATCCTCGGCGGCTGGCTGTCGGACCACATCGGTCGGCGGGTCGTGGGGGTCGCGGCGGCCGCGGCCGTGGCGGGCGGGGTCGTGGCGGCGCTCGGCCTCGTGGGCGCGGTCCCGGCGGTGGCGGCGGTCGGGATCATCGTCCACGGACTCGGGACCGGGGCCACCATCGCCGTCCGATCGGCGGCCTTCGGCGACGTCTTCGGCGGCCCGAACTTCGGGACGATCTTCGGGCTGCTGGGCGTGGCCTACCCGGTCGGCGGCACGATCGCGGTCTACCTGGGCGCAGTGGCGCTCGACACGACCGGATCGTTCGCGCCGCTCATCCCGGTGATCCTCGGCTCGCTCGTCCTGTGGTCGGTCGCGCTGTGGATCGCGGGCCCCAAGCGGGTTCGGTCGGGGGTCGCCCAGCCCGCGGGCTGATCGTGCTCCCATGCGGAGTGCCGCGCCGGGGCGGTAGGCTGCAACCGCTCCGCCTCGACCGGCCGACCGGCCGCCGTCGACGCCGGCCACTGAGGGTCACCGCCGCATGCCCTTCCCGGGAATCGGCCCCATCACCATCCCGCCGTCGTTCGCCGTCTGGGCCGCCAGCGACGTGCATGGCCAGCGGGACGTCTTCGACCGCCTCCTCGCGACCGCCGGCGTGACCGACGGCGGTGACCGCTGGATCGCGCCGCCCGAGACGGCCCTCGTGATCACCGGCGACATGGTCGACCGCGGCCCGGACTCGGTCGGCCTGGTGCGGCGGCTCGTCGCGCTGCGCGGTCAGGCGCCCGCGCGCGGCGGGCTGGTGGTGCTCCTCGAGGGGAACCACGAGGTCGAGCTGCTCGGGGGCCTCGCCGGCGTCCCCGAGATCTGGCGCGCGCTCCTGACGTTCGGGGGCGGGGCGACGCTGCAGTCCGCGGGCCTCGCCCCGGGCGAATGGCTCGCGATGCCCCCTCTGGAGGTCGCGGCTCGCGTCGACGCCTTCGACTCCGACTTCAGGCCGGCGCTCGAGACCTTCGCGCCCTATGCGACCTGGGGCGACGTGCTCTTCGTCCACGGCGGACCGGTCCCGTTCCAGGCGCTTGACGCGTGGGCGGCGGGGGAGGAGCGGCTCTGGATCCGCGACGCCTGGTCCGCGTCGCCGCACACGTTCCCGGAGGCCGAGGCCTGGTCGGCGTTCCGTGAGGCCGGGATCGCGCGGGTCGTCTACGGCCACACGCCGGTCGCCCAGCCGACGCTCGTCCATGGGGGCCGAGCCCTCAATCTCGACACCTGGAGGGGCGGCGTCGTCACCCTCGCGGAGCTGCGGCCAGGGCGGCCGCTCGCCGAGGCGTGTTTCCTGGCCGAGCCGGCCGAGGACCGGGCCGCCGCCGACGCGCCGATCACGCGCGAGGAGATCAAGGCGATCGATGCCGCGATGTTCCCCGCGGTCCGCGCCTGGTGGGCCTCGCTCCGGGGCACCGCTACGTGACCTCCGGGGATCGCGGCCCAGTCCGCCGCCGACCGCGCCGAGCCGCCCCGGGCATCCCCCAGCTCCCGCCGCGCCGCCTCGTCAACCCGTTCCCGCCCGCGGAGGTGCTGAGCGCGGACCAGGTCGAGGCCATCCACCACGCGTCGCTGACGATCCTCCGCGACACCGGCATCGAGGTGATGGGCGACCGCGCCATCGACCTCCTGCGCGCCGCCGGCGCGAGCATCGACAACGCGACCCGCCGCGTCCGCCTCGATCCGGCCCAGGTCGAGGCGCTGATCACCACGGCCCCCGGGACCTTCGAGCTGCACGCCCGCAACCCGGCGTGGAACACGACGGTCGGCGGCCGGAACCTCGTCTTCTGCTCCGTCGGAGGCCCGGCCTTCGCGAGCGACCTCGCGCGCGGCCGGCGCCCCGGGACCCTCGAGGACATGCGGGCGTTCACCCGGCTCGTCGGCCGGCTCAACGTCCTGCACCAGGAGGGCGGCGGCGCGTGCGAGCCGACGGACGTCCCAGTGCCGGTCCGCCACCTCGAGATGTACCGGACCTTCGCCACGCTGCTGGACAAGACCTGGCACTCGCTGGCGTACGGGCGCGTGACCGTTGAGGACGCGGTCGAGGTCGTCTGCCGGATGCGCGGCGTCACCCGTGACCAGCTCGCCCTGGAACCCACGCTGATCACGGTGGTCAACACCAACAGCCCGCTCCGCCTCGACGGCCCCATGTCGGACGGGCTCATCGCGATGGCGGAGGCCGGACAGGCCACGATCGCGACGCCGTTCACGCTCTCGGGCGCGATGAGCCCGGTCACGCTCGCGGGGTCGATCGCGCTCCAGAACGCCGAGGCTCTGTTCATGGTGGCGCTTAGCCAGCTCGCCCGGCCCGGCGCGCCGATGGTCTACGGCGGCTTCACCTCGAACGTGGACATGCGCACGGGGTCGCCCGCCTTCGGCACGCCCGAGTACGTGAAGGGCCAGATGGCGACGGGGCAGATGGCGCGCCGCTATGGCCTCCCGTGGCGGTCGTCGAACGTCACCGCATCAGCGGTCGTGGACGCGCAGGCGGCCTACGAGAGCGAGATGGCGATCTGGGGCGCCGTGATGAGCGGGGTCAATGTCCTGTACCAGGGCGCCGGCTGGCTGGAGGGTGGCCTCACCGCCTCGTTCGAGAAGCTCATCCTCGATGCGGAGCTCCTGCAGCTCATCTCCGAGGTGCTCCAGCCCGTGGTGGTGGACGAGGCGACGCTGGGCCTCGACGCCATCGCCGACGTCGGGCCCGGCGGCCACTTCTTCGGGACCGCGCACACCCTGGAGCGCTACGAGACCGCGTTCTACACGCCGCTCATCAGCGACTGGCGCAACTACGAGACGTGGGCTGAGGACGGTGCGCGCACCGCGACCGACCGCGCCGCGGACGTCTGGCGCCGCCTCCTCGACGAGGGCGAGGACCCGTCCATGGACGAGGGCGTCCGCGAGTCCATCGATGACTTCATCGACCGCCGCAAGGCCGAGATCGAGCGGGCGGGCTGACCCTTCCGCCTGACCCACGCCCCGTCTCCCGTCTGCGCCTCGCCGCGCCCAGCCGCACCTCGGGCCCCGGCGAGGGAGGCAGGACACTTGGATCGACGTGTGGAACGTGCAGACTGTCGAAGCACTGATAGACGCTGGGCAGATGCGACCAAAGAGGGGTGCCGAGGCGATCCTCCCGAAAGACCGCGACCCTGGTTTCGTGACGATCCGCCGCGGTGGGGCCCTCACCGATTTGGATCACCAGCCGCTCGCTCTGTGGGCGGCATCGTGCGCCGAGCACGTCCTTGACCTCTTCGAGTCGGCTCAGCCTGGGGACCCTCGACCGCGTCAGGCGATCGAGCGGGCCCGCGCCTGGGTGCGCGGCGATGTCCGAGTGTTGCTGCCGGTCTCAGGTCCCTGCGACCACCGCCTCGAGCGGCACGGTGGGGTCGGCGAAGGCGGCGGGGTCGATCCGCGCCTCCGCGGTGACGAGAGCATCGATCGCCTTCCTGCGTCCGCGGAGGTTCGCGTGCATCCCGGCGACGGCCACCCCGTCGCGGAGCCACAACGCCACGATCCCGCCCCCGTCCTCGCGGCGAATCAGCATGTCGTCCGCGCCCGCCGTTCGGCCGAAGAGCTCCAGGCCGAGGTCGAACTGGTCGGAGAAGAAGTAGGGGACGCGCTCGTAGGCCTCGTCCCGGCCAAGCATGTTCCGGGCAGCGGTCCGACCCTGTCGTCGCGCGTTGTCCCAGTG